>DATFCF010000916.1:0-9546 GCA_035253445.1 Mycobacterium sp. | reverse complement strand
CGATACGCTGGGGATGCCACTCGGCCCCGGACAGCCTCCCGCATTCATGCGTGCGCTGGGGGAGCGCAAGGACTGGACAGACCTGCACGTCTACGGCGCGCTGCTCGCGGTCGGCACTGAACTGTTTTCGCGCTCCGGCGTTCATTACGTGTCGGGCTTTTATGGTCCGCTCGAGCGGGCGTTGCGGGGCATGGGCGCCGATATCGAGTTCGCGCCCGCGGACTTTCGCCGCTTCGGTCCGCTGCTCGAGCGTCAGCGACCGCGGGTGATGACGACCGTCGCAACGCCACCCGATGCCGACGGCTGGTGCTCTCTGTCGCTGCATGCCGGTGGCACGATCGGCGAGTTGCGCCGCGCGGGCGCCGATCCCGATCGGCTGCTCGTCGTCGAGGTCTCAGACGCCTACCCGCGGACGTTCGGGCTCGGCGAGCAGCACCATGCGCTGCACCTCGACGAGATCGATGTCCTCGTGCGCTCGACCGACGGGCCGCTCGCGCTGCCAGGAGGCGGAGCACCGCCGACCGACGTCGACCGGGCGATCGCGCGGCACGCCGTCGCCTTCATCCGGTCTGGGGCGACCCTGCAGACGGGTATCGGCTCGATTCCCAGCCAGATCGCCACGCTCCTGGCTGAGGGCGACGGCGGCGATTACGGGCTGCACAGCGAGATGTTCACCGACGGCTGCATGCAGTTGCACCGCGCGGGCAAGGTCACCAACTCCGGCAAGGGCCAGCACGGCGGGGTGAGCGTAACGACCTTCGCGTTCGGCTCGGCGGAGCTCTACGCATGGCTCGACGGCAACCACGACGTCGCGTTCCTGCCGGTCGAGGTCGTCAACGCGCCGGAGGTGATCGGCGCCAACAACGACATGGTCACTATCAACGGCGCGCTGGCGATCGACATCCACGGCCAGGTAGTCGCCGACACGATCCTTGGCGACCAGTTCAGCGGGATCGGCGGCGCCGAGGATTTCGTGGCCGGCGCCGGGCTCGAGCTGTCGGACCGCTCGCTGATCTGCCTGCCCTCGACGTTCGAGAAAGACGGCGCGCTTCAATCGCGGATCGTGCCGTCGTTCGGGCCCGGCGCTGTGATCACGACGCCGCGGCACCAGGTCGACGTGATCGTCACCGAGTATGGCGCCGCCGAACTCGAGGGCAGAACCGTCCGTCAGCGTGGCGAGGCCCTCGCGGCGATCGCGCACCCGCAGTTCCGCGACGAGCTACTCATGGCAGCGACAGCGGGTTGAGGATGCAGTAGCCGAATGGCCAGTTGTTGCACGTTTTTCGCGGTTTTGCGTGTCATAACTGGCCATTCGCAGGCGTGTATATCCACGGGTGGCGGGACAGTCGCGCCGGATCGAACCGCGCCAGCAGCTGGTCCAGATCCGAGGCCGGCCAGCCCAGCGACTCGGTGATCTGCGCGAACGCCCGCTGCACCCCGATCTCCGCGAGCGTCACCGCGCCGTCGCGCTTGGCCAGCCGTGCGCCGTCCTCGTTGAGCACCAGCGCGACATGCGCGTACGTCGGCTCCGCATAGCCCAGCAGCTTCGCGAGATACGCCTGCCGTGGCGACGACGGCAACAGGTCGTCGCCGCGGACCACCTGGTCGACGCCACCGGCCGCGTCGTCGACCACCACGGCGAGGTTGTACGCCGCGACACCGTCCCCGCGCCGGACGACGAAGTCGTCGACGATGCCGGTGTAGGAGCCGTGCAGCAGATCGTGCACGGTGTAGACGATCGCGTCGGTGCGCAGCCGCAGCGCCGGAGGCCGCCCCGTCTCACTGCGCCGGGTCGCGCGTTCGGCGTCGGTGAGGTCGCGGCAAGTGCCGGGATAGGCGCCCTGCGGCGCGTGTGGCGCGCGTGGTGCCTGCGCGATATCCCTTCTGCTGCAAAAGCATTCGTACAGCAACCCGCGGCGGGTCAGCTGCGAGATCACGTCGTCGTACCGCTGTGGATGCTCGGACTGCCACTCGGCCGGCTCGTCCCACGTCAGCCCGAGCGCCGACAGGTCGTCGAGTTGGCGCTGGGCGATATCGGAATGGGTGCGGTCGTCGAGGTCTTCGACGCGCATCAGGAATCGGCGGCCGGTCGAGCGGGCGAACAGCCACGCCAGCACCGCGGTGCGCAGGTTGCCGATGTGCAGGTCGGCCGATGGGCTCGGGGCAAACCTGCCGGCGGTCACTTCCGCAATGTAACTAGTCGCGCTCCCAGGGAGCCGTTTCGCCCATCTTCTTGTAGCACTTCGCGAGGCGGCTCTTCACCCGGTCGATGTCGCCTTTGGGCAGGTCGACCCCGCCGCGGGCGCCGTCCATGATCGCGCCCGCCGCCATCACACCGCGCGGCACGACCTCCAGCTTGCCGTCGACGAATATCCGAGGTCCGGCCAGAACCCAGTGCGCATTTGGCTGCTAGGAGCCGCAGGACCGCGATCACGCGTCGTGCACCACTACGCAGCATCGGTCGGTATGGGGCTCGAGTTCCGCGTGCGCGCGCGGGTGACCACAACCGGCGATTACTCCCTCGACGAGGCGCAGGTTCAGCCCGCACACCACGTCTCGGTGATCCTGAGCGACCAAGTGAAACGGGCAATTCCGTAGTTTGATGCAGCCGGCGTCGTCCGCCTGGGGTAGGTAGCCGCAATTGCGCAGTGCTGTCACCACGTTTCCCCCGGTTTCAGCACCGATGCGCCGGCCCGCCTCGTGCGCGGCGCCGTTCACGGCTTGTTGCACTGTTCCACTGGTGTCGTGCTCGACGGATGCGACGAGCAACCGGGCGAGTAGTTCGTAGTCCCTTGGCGGGACGCTCACGGTGATTTCTTGGGCGGCTCGGGTGTAGAGCTTCGCTGGGCGACCGGCGCCTGGACCTCCACGACCAGCCGGGCGTTGATAGCTGATGGCCAGCAGGCCCGCGTCGGCCAACTTGTCCAAGTGGTAGGCGGCCAGGGTGCGGCCGATCGACGCCGCGGCTGCGGCCTGCTCCCGTGAAACGGGTCCGTCGTTCTCGGTCACGTACTCGTACAACTTCCGCCGCAACGGGTCGTCCAGGTGGCTTAAGCCGGTTAACGCCGCCACGACACCGGGTCGGTCAATGGACATGCCGCCAAATCTAACACCAAAAACTATTGACAAATAGCCCGACGCAGGCGACTCTAAAAACAGCTCTGATTGGTATTAGAAAGGAGATTGCGATGACCGCCTCAGCACTACCTTCGTCATCCGTTCACACCCCCTTCGAGGTGCTGCGACGCGCACGCTCTGATCCGGCCTACGCTGCGTTCCTGGCGTTGCGGATCGGATTCACAGTGCTGCCGATCGTGTTCGGCATCGACAAGTTCACAAACAAGCTCACCAATTGGGAGGCATACCTGGCTCCGTGGATTGTCGATATGAGTCCGATCAGCGCGCACCAGGTGATGCTGGTTGTCGGGGTGATCGAAATCGTCGCGGGTGTTGCCGTGGCGATCAAGCCGCGATATGCCGCCTACATCGTCGCCGTGTGGCTCGCAGGCATCATCGTCAATCTGCTGAGCTACCCCGGTTTCTACGACGTGGCGCTGCGTGACGTCGGGCTGCTGCTGGCCGCGCTGACACTGGCTGGCCTTGCCTCGATGTATGACCCGGCCTGGCATCGGCGCCCGAAGCCTGGCTCAGCTCCTGTCGCGTAGCGATGTCGAGGACCTTCATCGCCAGTTGAGACGAAGGGTTGCTGGTTAGGCTTGTTGATCGGTTAGGTATGGGGAGCGGCGAGTGGTCACGTTAGACCGGCTGGTCAATGTGCTGGGGAGCTACGGCGTCCGCTTGCGATTCTGTCCGGTGCCGCGATCCACGGAGTTGCGCAGCGTCGTCATGCATGAGGCGACTGGCGATCGCACAGTTGTCGGTGACGTCCTGCTCGGTATCGGCGCCCGCTCCGTCAAAGAGGCTGTGCGCTGGGCAGCGTCGGCGCGGGCGGTGGTGGTGCTGATCCGCGGCGGCGATGACGATACCGCCTTCGGCGGTGTGGACGAGGGCGTCGCGGTGATGGTTGTTGATCCTGCGGTGTCGTGGAGTGAGTTGGCGGGAGTCATCTACGGATTGGTGTTGGAAGGCCGCGAAACCGAGTCCGGCCGTGGTCCAACAGATCTTTTTGCCTTGGCCGACAGCCTGGCTGAGGCCGCTGGTGGAGCGGTGACGATCGAGGACAGGCTGTCGCGAGTGCTGGCGTATTCGAAGCTGCAGCAGCACGCCGACCCGGCACGGGTGGCGACCATCGTCGGCCGCCAAGCGCCGGAGCAGTTGCGCGTATTCTTCGATGCCCGTGGGGTTTTCGCACATCTGATTGCTTCCGACGATCCGCTGTTCGTCGCAGAGGACGCCGAGATGGGATTGACGGGGCGCATGGTGGTTGCGGTTCGCTCAGGGCGAGAGCTGATGGGATCGGTGTGGGTGGCGTGTTTGTCGCCGTTGCGCGGGGCGGCGCTCACCGCGTTGGCCGACGGTGCTCGCACGGTGGCGCTGCACCTGTTGCGGTCACGAGCCAGTGCGGACCTGGAGCGCCAGGTCGAATCCGAGCTGGTGCTCCGGTTACTGGAGGGCAGCGCCGACGCTGCGACTTCGGCCAGCCGACTGGGTCTACCGCACAGCCCATCACGAGTGATCGCGGTCCAAGCCTTCATCGCCGCCGAGCGTGACGCCGCACTGCTGTTGGCGTTCGAGCGCGCCACCACCGGATTCGGATGGTCGCGGCCTGGGCGGAGCGCGTTGGCCGGCAATACCGTGTACACCTTGCTGCCCGGCGAACAGGCGGAAACGGCGCGCCAATGGGTCAGCGGATTGCGGGCGGCTCTACCCGACGGGGTGACCATGGTCGCCGGCATCAGTGGCGCCGCCTCACTCGCAGACCTCCCAGCGGCGCGCCATGAAGCCGACGAGTGTCTGGCCCTCCACGAGAGCTCACGCCCCGGCGCCATGCCTGCGGCCTACGACGAGTCCTGGGACGACATCCTGCTGCAGAGGCTGCGCACGGCAGCACGGTCAGGCCGCTCCCCGGACCGGGGACCGGTGGCCGAGCTGCGCCGCCACGACAACGCCCACGCCACCGAATATGTGGTGACGCTGCGGGCCTGGCTGGAGGCCCAGGGCGATCCCACGGCGGCCGGAGAGCGATTGGGAGTGCACGAGAACACCGTGCGGTACCGGCTACGCAAGATGGCCGAGGTCGCCAACCTGCAATTGGACGATGCCAAAAAGCGGCTGGCGATGATGATCGAACTCGCTGCCACTGACACCGACTGACGACGAGCTGTCGAATCACGACAAAGCCAGGCGGCGTTGTTGTCTGGCAGTGGCAAACGCTGCGGAGGCCATCCACCCCACCATGGAGACACCGATGGCGAGCTGCGGAGGTGGGTAATGAGCGAGTTGGTCTCATTACGGCCGAACCATGCAGGTAAAGATCGGGGCTCCACCGCGGCGCAGCACTGTTCACCCGAAATCGACTGCGGTACAGCGCCACCGGCCCTCTCACCGTCCCCTAGATCATCGCGGGATTGCTCACCTGGCGCGCTGAGGATGCCGTGATGGACACCTTCACCGTGCGCCTGCCCCGGTGGCCGATTCTGCTCCGGCTGTTTGGCCGCGATCCACTGGTACGTACCATCGATCGGGTCGAGGCACTGGTCTTGGTGCTGGCTGTCGTGGTTTCGGTGCTGTGTGCGCCGATCGCTGCTGCCTTCGGCACGGCGGTCTATGAGTCGAACCGTCACCTCTATGCCGGGCAGGCCCGTAGTCGCCACCCGGTGGCCGCGGCAGTCACCGACGTCCCCCAACAAATCTTGCGAGCCAGCACGATCACCGTGCAGGTCCGATGGTCCGCGGACGGTGCCGAACGCACCGGCACAGTCAAGGCGCCATCGACAACGACAGCTGGCGACTCGATTGAGATCTGGCTAGACAACAACGGCGCTCAGGTGCCTGCACCAACTCCAACGGCCCGCGCCGCTGTGGTCGCCTTAGTGGCGGCAGTAGCGATCTGGGCGAGCGTGATCGCCGCCGTGGCGACCCTGTTCGCCATCACACGGGCAGTTTGTGACCGCATCCGTTTCACCGGATGGCAACACGACCTTGAGAGTCTGGTCGGCCACGGCGACGGGCGCACCACCAACCAGCCCTAAAGCTCTCCCACCAATTCATCTTTCACCGCCGGCAATCAAACGTGCCGAGCATCGCTGCACGTTGGTCCCATTCGGCATCGGAGTTGTGTCACGGCTACGTGTCACCGGTGATCACCAGGTGGCGTTGTCGGATGACCACAACAAGCCATCGCCCGGTTGTCCAATTTCCGCAAACCGCTCCCCGACCATCCAGCCCACCATGGAGGTAACAACCAATGTTCAGCTGTGGAGGTATGTGATGGTCGGCGTCGAGCGCATAGACGGCGGACCGCGATCGGCGATCGTCGTCGGTGCGGGCATCGTCGGTTTGTCGACCGCGTGGTTCCTGCAAGAGCGCGGAGTCGACGTCACTGTCGTGGACCGCATCGGCGTTGCCGCCGGCGCCTCCTGGGGCAACGCCGGATGGATCGCGCCAGCGCTGACCCTGCCACTGAACTCCCCGGCGGTGCTGCGCTACGGGGTGCGCTCGCTGCGCGACCCAGCCGCTCCGCTGCACATCCCACTTACCGCCGACTCCGCACTGCGCTCCTTCCTGGTCCAGTTCGCCGCCAACTGCCGGCGATCGTCGTGGAGGCGGGCTGTGCGGGCCAACGTGCCGCTCAACGAGGAATGCATCGAAGCCTTCGACGTGCTTGTCGCCAACGGGGTCGACGCTCCGGTGACTGACGCTCCGATCACCGCGGTGTTCCGCACCACCGAAGCGGCAGAGCGCATGATGCGCGAGCTCCGCCAGCTCGAAAGTGCCGGGCAGACAATGTCTATCACCAGACTCTCCGGCGAGGCGTTGCGCGAACAAGTACCCCTGGCATCGCCGGGGATCACGGCCGGGTTGAATATTGACGGTCAGCGCTTCATCGACCCCGGCCGTTTCGTGCACGCCCTGGGCCAGGCAGTCGTCGCGCGAGGCGCAACGATGCACACGATGGAAGTCAGTGACGTGCTGTCCTCCGGCAACGGTGTCTCGGTGTACCCGCAGAGCGGCGACTGGCCGTTGACCGCCGATACTGCCGTGATCGCCACCGGCGCATGGCTATCCCGGCTGGCGGGCGGTCGCGTGCGCGTCCAAGTGCAAGCCGGTCGCGGGTACTCGTTCACCGTGCCCGTGGATCGCCCCATGCCCGGTCCCATCTACCTACCGGACGTGCGAGTGGCGTGCACGCCGTACAACGGCGCATTGCGCGTCTCGGGCACCATGGAGTTCCGCGACCCGCATGCACCGGCGGTGCCAGCACGGGTGGGCGCCATCGTCGCCTCCGCCAGTCCCTTGCTAGATGGGGTGCGCTGGGCCGAACGCAGCGACATATGGGTTGGCTCGCGCCCGGTCACCCCCGATGGTCGCCCCTTGATCGGCGAGATATCACGACGCGTATACATGGCGGGAGGGCACGGCATGTGGGGACTGGCGCATGGGCCGGTGACCGGACGGCTTCTGGCCGAACAGGTCACCACCGGAAAGCAACCCGAAGCCCTGCGCGAATTCGACCCTCTGCGCCGAACCGGTTGCTAGACCGGCGAACCCACGCTTCACACCTCCGACAACCTCGCCCGTCACGGGCATGCGAGTCGTCAGGGGTGGCGCTCCTGCCACGGCCCGCCCCTGACGACAACCCCTCCAAGAAAGGCATCAGTAAAATGACTACCGCCGAACGTATTTGGATGACGCGACGGGCCTACGTCCGTCTGCAAGCCGAACTGGCCGGCCTGCGTTCACAAGCCGGCATCGAAGTCCCCGACGACGCCATGGATTTCGACGACAACCTTGGCGCCGGTCACCGAGCACGACAAGCTCGAATTCGCCAGATTCAGGACCTGTTGACGCACGCGGTCGTTGGTGAGGATCCACCCGATGACGGCATCGCCGAACCTGGCATGGTCCTGACCGTTCGCTATGACGACACCGGTGAGACCGAAACGTTCCTCCTCGGTGTGCGTGGCGCCGAAGACGCCGAAATCGAGGTGTACTCGCTGCAGTCGCCATTGGGTAGTGCGCTCGCTGGAGCAAGCCCGGGCGAACAGCGCACTTACTCGATCCCCAGCGGTGCAGACTTACCTGTGACGCTACTCAACGCGGTGCCCTACGGAATGCGCGCACCGAAAAACGCACGGCCCTGATCTCCGCCCCGGACTCCGTGACCAATTCTCGTGCAATGAAAGGAACTGACATGCCCACTACGTCACGTGTATGGATCTCACCGCAGGCGCATGAGCGGCTGCATCGGGAGCTGGACACCCTACGCTTTTTGTTCTCCGCAGGAATCGCCGATGGCGATACCGACGAGAACGCCACCGCTGTCCGACGCGCGTGGGAGATACGGATTCAACAGATTCATGATCTGCTAATCAACGCCGTTGTCGGCGAAGACCCACCCAACGACGGAATTGCCGAACCCGGCATGGTGGTCACCATCCGCTACGACGCCACCGGTGACGCCGACACATTCCTACTGGGTCTACAGGGCGCCGAATACGCCGACATGGCGGTCTATTCCATCGAATCCCCGTTGGGCGCCGCGATCGCAGGGGCCCGCCCCGGTGAACGTCGTACGTACAGACTGCCCGCTGGCGCCGCAGTGGCCGTCACTCTTCTGAAAGCAGTGCCCTACGGCCTTCATGCCGCCGACCTGAACCAGCGCGCCCCGTATTGAGATCGCAACACGTCAGAACATCACGCCGACAGGCGGTTAAGAGGAAGCTCCATTGTCGCCTACATCGCCCACATTCGTCGCACTGAACGATCAACTCAACAAGGCACACCACCGAATTCGTGAACTTGAAGCTCGCGAAACGGATCTAGTCGCCCGAATCATATCGCTCTGCGCCGAGATCACCGAACTCACTTAGGGTCCGCGACAGTCCGCAATATGCTGCCAGTCGGCGGAGTACAGCGCACGAAAGCCCCAGGGTGCATGATGTTTTCAATAACCGACCGCGGGTACACTGGCCGATTCTGCGCTGTTGTGTTCCAACAATAGATGTCACCGTTGTTGTCGGCTAACTGCAAGCCAGTCAGTCGAATCCACACCACAATGGAACTTGTCCACATCGCTCATCGAATACGTGCGTGATGAGCGGCGTCGAGCGCATTTACGGCGCAGGTCTCGTGCTCGACAGCGTCTGGACCCGTATAGAACTCGTCACAACGACCATCCAACAAGACCGAAGGCAGCCATGTCGAGAGCCACCGAGAACATCGCCAACGCGCCAGCACGCCGGACCGTGGTCGTGACTGCGGCCAGCACTGAGGATCGCCCCCTCGCTCTGCAGCGGTGGGAATCTGATGGCGGGGCGCTGCCCGCTTGGCCGGCGCACCGAAGGGGGCCTGGCTAGCAAGGTGTCGCTAATTGAACCGAATACTGTGGTAGGGA
Organism: Mycobacterium sp.; assembly: GCA_035253445.1. GTDB lineage: Bacteria > Actinomycetota > Actinomycetes > Mycobacteriales > Mycobacteriaceae > Mycobacterium. The sequence goes on along the minus strand of DATFCF010000916.1, from coordinate 29 downwards.
AGACAATTGGGAGATTTCATGACGGCTTC
>DATFCF010000915.1:0-11265 GCA_035253445.1 Mycobacterium sp. | reverse complement strand
TCCCGCTGAGGAATTCCTCGAGTCAACCGAACATTCCACCTCGCGCGCCGATAATGGAGTTCGAACCCTTGCGATGGACGGTTTGCCGACGACGGGGTTCGATGCGTGGCGCACATCTAGGGGAGCGCTAATGACCACTGTGCAAACAATGTCGTTTCATGCACCGGGCGGTGCCCGTCAGTGGATCACGCTGATGTCCGAGGCGTTCCCGCATACCGGGTTCCAGGTGCTCAAGGAGCCCTTCTCCGCCACCGTCGCCATTCGTGAACTTGGGCCTGTCCGGGTGAGCGAAATGACGACCAACGCCACGTGCTACTTGCGCTCCGACCGCCATGTCGACCCCGTCGGACCACCATCGGTCTATGTCGCATCCGCGATCGAGGGCGATATTCAGGTCCAGCAGATGGGTCGCTCGGCGACACTGCGGCCTGGCCAAACTGCGGTGATGGGGCTACAGCAGCCCGCTTGCGCCCGACTGTCCCCCGGGTGTCGAGCCATGGCGATCGAGATTCCCCGAAATCTTGTCCACTTCAGCACCGCGGAGCTGGTCGACGTCGTTGCGACCGCCTTACGTGGCGAGCTCGTGGACATCATTCGTGACCTCGCCCAATCGTTACTTCTCATGCGTTCGGAAATGACCATCGACCAGAGTGCCGATTGCGGTTCCACCCTCGTGAGTCTTGCCGCCGCGCTCGTGCGCCAACTGCACGCGGAGCGCAGCCATGAGGAGTCCGGGATGATCGACAGAGTCAAGATGTACATAGACCGCCGTCTGGCCGACCCGGCATTGAGTCCACCGACTGTCGCCGCCGGGATGCACATCTCGCTGCGCTTTCTTCATCGACTCTTTGAGGGCGAACCGGAGACCGTGACCGCGTACATCCGCCGCCGCAGGCTCGAAGGCATCCGCGACGACCTCGCCAATCCCGAACTCGCCCGGCTGACCGTAAGTGAAGTGGCAGCGCGATGGGGACTGATCGACCCTTCCCGATTCGGGCAGTTGTTCCGCCGAACGTTTGGCGAAGCCCCGTCGCAGTTCCGGCGCCAGCTCCTTGCGCCCGAACTGGCTGGACAGCTCTGAGCGCAACAGGATTGGCGCGCCGACGCGCGGCCCCGGCATGAGACGTGGTTGGGCGCCTCGCAAGAACAACACGCGCGGCAACCTGCTTTCGCCGGTCGTCGGCGCCGACGGAACGGGGCGAAGACAAGCGGCGCGTGCCGTGGGCTGCCACTCCGAGAAGTAGCGGACGACGTCGACGCTCAGGGTGTCATTCGGACAATTTCGCGGGGGATACACCTATGGCCGGCATCGGCATTCCGAGGTGTGAAAATCCGCGGGTCACCCCACCTCAAGGTGGTCGAAGATTCGGCGTGCGGCGCCCACCCATTTCGGCATTGGACGGCCGTCGAGGTTATCGACCATTGGGCCGTCCAGCAACGGCAGGCCGGTCGACATGAATCGGCCATCGCTGAATACCAGCGGGGCCCCCGCGCGGGCTTCGGCGCCGACGACCTCGCCCAGCTGCAGAACGTGGTCGCCGCCGTCATAGCGGCGCCATGGCTGGCAGACGAGGAGCGCTACGGAGTCCGCCAGGGTCGGCACGCCCTCGCCGTGCTCTGCGATCTGCCAACGGAGGAGGCAACCAGGCATTGGGCGGCCAGCAAACTGGGAGGCGATGTCGGTCTGATCGGAACGCAAGACATTGACCGCGAACGGTCGGTTCTCCAAAGCAGCGCAGATCTGCGCTTTGCGGGCTAGGGACACGAGGATCAACGGCGGGTCAATCGAGACGGACGAGAACGAGTTGACGGTGGCCCCGCGGGGACCGTCGTCGGCCTGATACGTCACGACTGTGACGCCGGTGCTGAACCGTCCCAGGCAGCGCCGAAACTCCCGCGCACCCATGTCGCCCGGCGACGCAACCGCAGCGGGCTGTGCTCGTGATGGCTCTGTCCCGTTCACTCGTCGACCTCCTCTTAGCGAGCGTGAAAAGTGTTACACGGTGAAATACGGTGTGTGAAAGACTAGATTGCCCGTCTATTCAGATGCTGCACATCTAAATGGCGGTAGAGGGATCCGGAGAATCGATGGAAGTACGCCATATGCGCGCGTTCATGGCGGTTGCCGAAGAGCGGAACTTCACCCGTGCCGCCCGCCGGCTGAACATGGCGCAGTCACCACTGTCCCAGCAGATCCGCGCCCTGGAGCGCGAGATCGGCGTGTCGTTGTTCACCCGCACAACACGGACCGTCTCGATGACCTATGCCGGTGAAGTGCTCTACGAGCGGGTCGCTGAACTGCTCGCCTTAGCCGACGACGCAGTGGAAGCGAGTCGCAAGGCTGCCCGCGGCCATTTAGGCCAGTTGTCCATAGGGTTCACCGGCTCGGCAACCCATGAACTGCTGCCGCCGTTGGTCCGCGCGTATGCCGACCGGTACCCCGATGTCACACTCGATGTCCGTAGCGATCTCACCACCCCGGTACAGGTCGAGCAGTTGCTAACTGGCGAGTTGGCGGTCGGCGTTCTGCGGCCGCCGGTGGTGGCGAACGGTCTCGCGGTCGAGACCATCCGACATGAGCCGGTCGTCGTGCTGCTCGCCAATCGGCACCACCGAACGATTGATCGCGATATCGACCTAGCGGACCTGAGGGACGAATGGTTTATCTCGCTTCCCGACAACCCGCCTGCGACAATGTATTCGCTCATGTTGAGCGCTTGCCGTGCGGCAGGCTTTGTTCCCAAAATTCGCCAGACGGTCTCTGACAGCACGGCCCTGGTGGCACTCGTGGCCGGCGATATGGGGATTGCGCTGGTTCCGGCGTCAATGCGCCATTTTGCGATCAGTGGTGCAACATTTCGACCACTTCGCACACCTGGTGTCACGGTTTCGCTGGCGCTGGCTTACCGCGAGTCCAACGTCACTCCCTTGATTCGCCAATTCTTGGAAACCGCTCGCACAGTCGTCCGGAGCCGGACAACTGCCGAAGCTCCGGCCCTATCAACACCTTACGAGGACTCGCGGTACTCGATCGGCTTCTAGAGGACGTGCGCGCCGGACGGCGTAAGGGCGCCGTCGTCGTCTACGCGAACCGGACGCGCATCGTGTTTCGTGCGCTCGGTCGGGGCTGGGTGGCGGCGGATTGCACCTTCCATCACTGTCGGCGGCGGCGTCACGAGGTGTTGCCGCCCAGCCGGCTCTCACGACCTGGCCGGCCTTCGGCACTCTGAATCGCAGTCGGCGAGCCGATTACCCAGACGCGTGATGACGCCGTCGAGATGCCTTCAGCAGCAAGATAATTCGAGGTTCCCGCGCCTGGAGTTGGATCGACACCGGCACCGGTGATCACACCACCCCCGGGCGCGAACGATACCCAACTCGTTGTCCAGCAGTCCGTCTCGAATACCTGGCGCTGGCAGCGTGACCAACATGCGACGCCTGTGGCAAGAAGTCGTCGGGTATCGACGCGCCGTTTGAGCGACCCGCGCCGATCCTGGCGGACACCCACCGGTTTTGGCACCGAGCAAAGACATAGTTGGCACGCATTCGCGAGACCCTGGCCCCAACGTGACGGAAAGTGGTGTCAATCGCATGGATGGAAAGGATCCCTGATGACAGCGACTCTGAGAGACGACGTCGGTTTCGACTTCGACGAGCACCGGGTGGGTAAATATGGGCCAACCACACTGCCAACGTCACGCTTCACCTCGCGAGAATTCCTCGCACTTGAGAACCAGAAACTGTGGCCGTATGTCTGGCAACTCGTGTGTCGGGAAGATGAGATTCCCAAGGTCGGTGATTACCTTGAATACGCTATCGGTGACTACACCGTCCTTGTCATTCGTAGCGATGCGAACACCATTAAGGCGTTGAGTAACACCTGCCTCCACCGCGGCAGGCAGCTACGGGAAGGCCGGGGTAACGCCAAGGAAATCCGTTGCGCCGCTCATTCGTGGCGGTACAACCTCGATGGCTCCATCAAGGAAGCGGTCGACTCCGAGGACTTCGAACCAAGCCTCATGGAGCCGGCTTGTCTCCAACTGCCGGAGTACAAGATCGATACGTGGGCCGGATGGGTATTCATCAACCTGGATCCCAATGCGGCGCCACTGATGGAATTTCTCGATCCTGTTCCGCAGTGGCTTGGCTTCCTCACCGGAATGGCGGATTGGTCGACACTGCGGCGTCGCACGACCATCATGCACTGCAACTGGAAGACGGGTATCGACGCTTTCCGCGATATTTACCATCTTCCGAGCGTCCATTCACAAAGCCAGTTGTTTGCCTCCGATGTACCGACCACTGAGGAAGAGGCCGCAAGCTATAAGCTCACTCTCTATCCCAACGGCCACGGTTGGTTGGGGCCGGACCTGGGGGAACCGGGGGAGGCCCTCGCGGCGCTCATACCGCGGATCAGCCCGCGTCTTGGTGCTGCCGCAGATCCAAGAGCTGACGTGGAGGAAACGCTCCGCGGCATGATGGCGATGTTGGTCGAAATCGACGACTTCTTCGGTATGGGTAATCAAGACGTGGTCGATGCCATGGCCGTCGAGCTGAGTAAGCAATACCCCATCGATGGCACCGACGCAGACCGCCTCGCCTGGTGGGCTGATCTGACGCGGAAACAGCAAGCTCCAAGGGGGCTGGACCTTTCGAGCTTCACGGACACCGAGCTACTGACCACACGGTGGGGCACTATTTTCCCCAATATCTGGGTCGCAAACTGTGGGGTGACGGGCGGCGATTTCTTTACCTTCCGTCCAAACGGTACGGATCCCGACACTTGCATCTTCGAGGAGTGGTTCGTGGGGCTTGCGGCGGATAGCGAAGCGGCGAAGAAGCACCGAATGAAGCCCGAATTTTATGCCGACTTTAGTGACAACGAGAAGAATTGGGGCCGCTTCTTGTTGCAGGATCTCGGCAACACAAAATATATGCAGCGGGGCCTGCACAATCCTACGCAAAAGTTCATGCGGCTCGGAGTCAAGGACGATTTCATTGCCAATGGTCATGTCGCGATCGACAAATATCTGACCAAGTGAACAGCATTTTCCCCGACGCAGGAATTTGACAGAGGAGAAAAGGGACGATGACAGAACGGTGGAAGGTAGTCGTGGGAGAGGAGATGGAGCGTTGGGCTGATCGGTTTGCGCTTCTTCTCGATCCGGCCTCGGAATCGTGGGTAGAAGCTCCGGACGACATCATTCCTGGTTTTCGACGGACGGTCTTCTCGACAGAGGCTGAGGCGAATGCAGCGGCGAGGCGTCTCAGGGCGTATGGCTACGTGACCGCGACGGAGCCGGCGGATTGATGTTGTCCGGCTTCACGGTCATGCCCGGCGGTTACGCGCGTCTCTCCGATAACCGAGGTAACAAAAGACATTCAACAGGAAGGATGTCCAATGGTCGCGGTACGCGTGGAGCCCCTCGGTGCCGTTTTGGACGTGCTCGACGGCGAGACACTCATTGAGGCGGCATGGCGTCAAGGCTATTACTGGCCAACGATTTGCCAGGGAAAGGCCCGGTGCACGCAGTGTTCCGTTGAGGTCATCGAGGGGCTGGACAATCTCGGCCAGCCCGGTCGAGATGAGCTGGTAACCCTGCAGCTTCGACTAGCACTACAACTGAACCGATTGCGGGATCGGCTGCGCTTGGCCTGCTGTGTCAGGCCAACCGGCGATGCCGTCGTCAAGAAGGCCGGCGTTCGTCACACCGGCGACCATCCGCAGAACAATTAGAAAGCGGAAAGTAAATGAAGATAACGCTTTTCGAGCAGGCCCCGTACCGGTATATGCCTGATGATTTCGCGCAGCACTACGAGTCGGTGAACACTACGCCGTACTCGTTGACCACCCCTGACGGTGTGTACTCGTCGATGCGGGATTTCATGGACGAGTTGATGCTCGGCGCTAGGTCGGGATTCGATGGAATCGCGATGACCGAGCATGCCCAGTCTTCCTATGACTTGACCCCGAACCCTGATCTGATGCTCAGTGCACTGGGGTACATGACCGAAACCGAAGGTCTAGACGTTGCGCTTTTCCCGATGGGCCGGGTCCTGGGTAAGGCGCGCGAACCTGTTCGGGTAGCCGAGGAATACGCAATACTCGACGTTCTGTCCGGGGGGCGGTTGGTCGCGGGCTTTCCGATCGGGTTGCATTACGACGCCGCGCTCTGTAATGGCATTGCGCCCATCGAGATTCGTCCGCGCTTCGACGAGAATCTCGAGCTGATCCTGCGTGCATGGAACGACCCGGATCCCTTCGCGCACAACGGACGGTTCAGTCAGTATCCGCAGGTGAACATCTGGCCTCGCCCGCTGCAGCCGAATGTCCCGGTGTGGATCACCGGGATTGGCAACCCGCGCACCATGCAGATGTGTCTTGAGCGCAACTTCGGCTTCAACTACTTGAGCTGGTTTGGTGCCAAGCTGACAGGAAAGCGGATCTTCGACCGCCTCTGGGACATCGCCGACCAAGTCGGTGTGCCGCGAAATCCCTACCGGCTGGGATTCCTTCAGACCATCGCCGTGGCAGAAACCGACGAGCGAGCGGAAATTGAGTACGCCAAGCATGTGGAGTATTGCTTCCATACGGGTCTGGGAAGCGTCCCACTGCACAAGATCGCCATGCCGGGCGGCATCGATATCCGTGGTGTGGAGGCCATCGTCAAAGATCCGGGAGATTTTGGTATCTACCAATACACAAGTGCGGCCCCCTTCCGTGACCTCGTCGACTCGGGTGCGGTTATTTGTGGTAGTCCGGCGACCGTGCGCGAGCAGATACGCGACTTTTGCAGCCAGTACGGCATCGGCGTCCTGCATGCGATGCTGGGCTTCGGGTCGCTGCCGCGGGACCTCGCGATGAAGAACATCCAACTGTTCGCCGAGGAGGTCGCGCCTTACCTGCGTGATCTATGGACAGATACCGAGTATGCGAATCATTGGTGGCCTCAACGCCTCGGAGGTGACCCGACGCCCGTCACGTCCGGGATCAGCGCATCGGAAAGCTCTGCGGCACAGCCGAAGACGACGAAGAGTGAGGTTGCGGTCTGATGACAACGACTGAAGAACAGGGTCCGGTCATCACCGAGGAAGCGGTCCCGGTTTGGAACGGCAGGTTGACCATCCGCGTCAAGGTGGCCGGCGCGGGGGCGCCGGTGGTTTACCTTCACCCGGCCGGAGGCCTCCTGTGGGATCCCTTCCTATCCCATATAGCGCACGACCACACCGTGTACGCGGTCGAGTTCCCCGGCACCAGCACCGGTGACCCGTACGCTATCCACCTCGTCGATCGGCTATCTGATGTGGTGCTGATCTATGAGGAAGTTCTGCGCACACTCGGACTGATCCGACCGGTGATCATTGGGCAGTCGTTCGGCGGGATGCTCGCCGCAGAACTCGTCGCTGCTTACCCGGACATTGCCAGCAGGGTCGTCTTGCTCGACCCACTCGGCCTTTGGCGGGAGGACTTGCCAATTGCAAACTGGCTCGCGACTGCTCCAACGGAGATGCCCGCCTTGTTGTTCCATGACCCGACGGGCCCGGTGGCCCGGGCCATGCTCACGCCACCCGAGGACCCCGATATCGCAGCAGCGGCGATTGCGGCGCAAACGTGGGCGATCGGATCCACCGGCAAATTCGTCTTTCCGATACCGGAGCGGGGCTTACGGGCCCGCCTGCACCGGGTGACCGCGCCAGTACTGGTCGTGTGGGGTCGTCATGACAACCTCATTCCTGCTGACTACGCCGAGGAGTGGAAGAAGGAATTGGCCGACGTCCGGATCGCGATCATCGATGACTGCGGCCACGTTCCGCAGGCGGAGAAGCTCGAAGAGACGCTGACAGTTGTCGAGAAGTTCCTGACAGCGTAGGGGACACCGAACTCCGCCTGCAGAGACGCGGTGGTCTGGCCGGCGAGCGATACCAACAAAGACGCAAGGAGTTCGACGTGACTGTCGTGCGGCGGGACGAGGCGCTGAAGCTGTACCACACGATGTGGATCTCGAGGGCGATCGAGCTGAAATGTGCCGAGTTGTCGGGACTTTGGTACCCGGCGATAGGGGAGGAAGCAGCCATCGTCGGCACGTATTGGTGTGCAGAGCCTGGCGATGTCCTCTATCCACACTACCGAGGATCGCTGGTCGTGCAGTGGATGCGGGGCCGACCGCTCGAGGACATCTTCCGGGTGATGCTGCACCGCCATGGCGCAGCATCGCGTGGCAGGCACGCGCCGCCGTTCGACGGGCACCCGGCCGGACTCGTCATGCCGTTCGCGAGCATCATGCTCGGGCCGAACATTGCGATGGCCGCCGGAACCGGCCTGGCGCTCAAACATCTTGGTAGCAGCGCGATCTCAATCTGCGCGTTCGGTGACGGTACGTCCGGCACGGGCGACTTCCATGAAACGTTGAATATGGCCGCGGTTCTGCGACTTCCCACTGTGTTCGTCTGCCAGAACAATCAGTTCTCCATTTCCACCCACGCCGCCAAGGCATTGGCCGCGCCGATCCACGACTGGGCCAGCGGGTACGGCATCCCATCCGCGCTGGTCGACGGCAACGACGTCCTTGCTGTCATCGAGGCGGTTCGTGCCGCGGTCGCACACACCCGGGAGTCCGGGGGGCCCAGCTTCGTCGAACTCAGCACCTACCGCCGGACCGGTCACTTCGCGGCGGATCCGGCGCGCTACCGCGACCCCGAGGAACTGCATCGAGCAGAAGCTGCCGACCCGATCGCTGGTCTCGCCGCGTTCTTGACGCAGCGGCTGGAATTCGAATCTGAGGCGCTGGACACCGTCGCACGTGAGGCGCAAGAGCATGTCGCCAATGCCTTGGAAGCGGCCCTCGGCGACCGTGAGCTGACCGCTGATGACCTCAGTTTGACGGGGGTGTACGCCCGATGACCGCCGCAGGAACGCGCCCGGCTGCGCCCGATGCGCCTGTAAACGAGGAACAGCTGACCATCCGCGAGGCCGTGATCTCGGGCATCGCGGCCGAAATGCGCTCAGACCCGTCGATCATCCTGATCGGCCAGGACATCGGCGAGTTCGGCGGGCCACTGCAATGCACGGCCGGACTGCTCGCCGAGTTCGGGCTGGACCGAATGGTGCAGACCCCGATCTGCGAGTCGTCGATGATGTCCATGGCAGTCGGTGCGGCCGCGTCGGGCCTGCGACCGGTGGTCGATCTGATGTTCTCCGACATGCTCCCGCTTGTCGCCGTGCCGCTGATCCAGACGGCCGCCAGCCTGCGCTACTTCACTGACGGTGCGCTGACGGCTCCGCTGGTCGTCCGCACCCGCGGCGGCGACGGCCCCTACCGGTCGCATCCACAGAACTATGAAGCGTTGTTCGCGCACTCACCGGGCCTGACAATCGTTCAGCCGAGCAACCCGCGCGACGCCAAGGGCCTCATTCAGAGCGCGATCCGCAGCGACGATCCGGTCATCTTCATCGAGAACATCTTTCTTTACAATGCCTTTCGCGATCCCGTCCCGGTCGGGGACGTCTCCGTCGAGATCGGTCGGGCCGATATCGTGCGTCCCGGTGACACGGTCACTGTCGTCGGTTATGGCCGTTCGGTCCGCAGCGCGGTGCAAGCCGCCGAGGTGCTCGCCCAGGATGGGGTTGCGGTTGAGGTCATCGACCTGCGCACCCTGTATCCCTGGGACGAGGCCCTCGTCATGGATTCTGTGCAGCGCACCGGACGACTCGTCGTCGCGCATGAGGCATGGGAGACCGGCGGCCTCGGCGCCGAGATCGTCGCGCGGGTCACGTCAGAGTGTTTCGAGGCGCTTGCCCGACCGCCTGTGCGGGTGGGTGCGCCCGCTATCCCGATCCCGTGGGCATCGGGCCTGCGTGATGCGACGCTCCCGACTGTCGGCCGGGTGGTCGATGCGATCCGGCAGGTGCTGAGGTGACGGCCGTGGTGTCGCCGTGGCCGGCGGGGGAGCACCGTGAGCGGTTTCGACCGATACAGCAGATGACCGCCGAACGGCTGCAGCGCGGTTGGCAAACCGTGGTGCCCGCCACGCTGATGACCGAGATCGATGCGAGCGGTCTTCTCGCCCGCCGCAATCAGCTGGCTGAGTCCGGCCGTCGTGCGGGAATCACTGCGATCGTGGCGGCTCGACTCGCCCGCGTCCTGGCCCGCCACCCGTCGGTCAACTGCCGGCTTGACGGTGAGGAGCTGGTGTCGTGGGCCCGGGTCAACCTGGGGGTCGCGATCTCGGTCGGCGGCCGGGATCTCGTAGTGGGCGTGGTGGTCGGCGCGGACAGTTGCGACGAACCGGAGCTCGGCGAGCGAATTGCCGATCTGCAGCGCCGAGCGCAAGGGCGCGGCCTACGTCCCCAGGACATCACCGGGGCGGCGGTGACGTTGTCGAGCGTTGGAATGCTGATCGACGACGTCGTCGGCACTCCGATCGTTCCTCCCGGCCAGACCGCGGTCGTCCTCGTGTCCGGGGTGACCGACAAGCCGATCGTGCGCGACGGCGTCGTCACCGCCGGGCCGGTGCTGCCAGTTAGCCTCACCGTCGACCATCGCATCGTCAACGGTGCGGCAATGGCGTCGTTCCTCACCGATCTGTGTGCTGCCTTGCGCTCGGCGTCTTAGGAAGGAAAACGATTGTGCGTCAAGAGATTACCGTGCCTGAGCTGGGTGAGGGCGTCACCGACGGTTTCGTCGTTATGTGGCTCAAAGAGGTCGGCGAGCACGTCGAGGAGGGGGAGGGGCTCGTCGAGGTGATGACCGACAAGGCGAACGTCGAAGTGCCGGCACCCGTTTCCGGAAAACTGGTCGAGCTTCTTGTTGAGGCGGACACGCGGGTGAAGATCGACCAGGTCATCGCCGTGCTCGAGTGTTCGTGACAGATGTTCGGCGGTTCGGCGGGGCCAAGTTGCGTGGATTTGCGGGTGCGGTGCGCGGAGGGCTGATTGTCACCTGCGCACCCATCGCGTCCTCGCGTTCGAGATGCGACGCATCGATCGCATGGCGAGCACGGACGAAGCACTCACCTACCGCGCCTTCAATCGGCGTGTGCGACGACTTGTAGGGCGCTGTTCGATGCCGGTTTGTCGATGTGCTCGGTTGTCGGGTCGGTCAAGGCGAGGGCTTGGCGGAGTGCGGCGCGGAGTGTGTCTTCGGGATTGTCGGGTCGGGTGTGGGAGCGCCAGGCGATGTGTCGGTCGGGTCTAATCAATAGTGCGCCGCGGTCGTCGATTTCGCGTAGTGCTGCCCAGTCGCCGAGGACGTCGTCGTATTCGCA
>DATFCF010000914.1:0-2342 GCA_035253445.1 Mycobacterium sp. | reverse complement strand
TGGCGGAGAACGCCACCCACACCCTGCACAACGTGCTCACCCTGCGCGGCGCGGTGGTCCGCGACGCGCGGGTCTGGTCGCGCTACCTCACCGAAGCGATCACGCTGTTCGGCGACCGGGCCGACGTGGTGTTCGCGTCGCATCACTGGCCGACCTGGAGCCGCGATCGGATCGTCGAGTTCCTTTCACTGCAGCGCGACCTGTACGCGTATCTGCATGACCAGACGCTGCGATTGCTCAACCAGGGCTTCACCGGGGCCGAGATCGCCGAGCACTTCCAGTTGCCTCCCGCATTGGAGAAGGCCTGGCACGCCCACGGGTACTACGGTTCGGTCAGCCACAACGTCAAGGCGGTGTACCAGCGCTACATGGGCTGGTTCGACGGAAACCCGGGGCGGCTGTGGGCACATCCGCCGGAGGCACTGGCCGGCCGCTACGTCGACGCCCTCGGCGGCGTGGACCGTGTCGTCGAGCTCGCCCGCGGGGCCTTCGACGAAGGTGACTTCCGCTGGGCGGCAACACTTCTGGATCATGCGGTGTTTGCCGACGCCGATCACGCGGGCGCTCGCACGCTGTATGCCGACACCCTCGAACAGCTCGCCTACGGCGCGGAGAACGCGGTCTGGCGCAATTTCTTCCTTTCCGGCGCCACCGAACTGCGAACCGGCAACTTCGGCACCGCCACGCAGGCGACGTCGCCGACGTTGCTGTCGCAACTGTCGGTGGAGCAGATGTTCGACAGTCTCGCGATCAACATCAACGGCCCACGAGCCTGGGACCTCGACGTCGCGGTGGACGTCACGTTTCTCGACGTGGGCACCAACTACCGGCTGACGCTGCGCAACGGGGTTTTGGTGTATCGCAAGGCACCGGCGGAGGCGGCCACCGCCGCGGCGACGATCAAACTTGCAAACAAGTTGCGGCTGTTGATGTTTGCCGCGGGCGACACCGACTCGCCAGGACTTCAGGTGACCGGCGACGCGGACGCGCTACCGTCGATCATGGCCGTGCTCGACCGGCCCGACCCGAGCTTCAACATCGTCACGCCGTAGCGGGAACACGCAACGGCGCCTGCAGGGTTGCTGGCCGCGCTGCGCCGGACGGCTTCCCTGCCGTCGGTGTCGTTTTCGTCGGTGGGCCCCGACTTCACTGACCCCACCGGCTTGACCATCGGTTGCGTCGATCGCCGTCGACTGAGGCCCAATTCCGTTGAGCCTGTAGTTGTCGTGGCCCCCACTCGCACTTTTCCACGGCAACTACAGCCTCAGCGCTGTTAAGCCTCAGGGGATACCGCCGTCCACCCGGATGATTGATCCGCTGGTGTAGCTCGACGCGTCGGAAGCCAAGTACAACGCCGCGCCGATGATCTCGGCCGGCTGGCCCAGCCGTTTGAGCGCAAAGCGTTGCGCGCCCACGGTCGTCGTCTCGATGTCCCACGCCTTGCTGATGTCGGTGAGAAAAGGACCCGGCATCAGCGTGTTCACTCGCACCGTCGGCCCGAACGCCAGGGCGAGTCCTTCGGTCAGCGCGTTGAGCCCGGCCTTGGCGGCCGAATACGGCAGCTGCTCCGGCCGCGGACGGCGCGATCCGCTGGAGCTGACGTTGATGATCGACCCGCCGCCGTCGGCCACCATCCGTTCGCCCACCAGCGCCGACAACCGGAACGGGCCCTTGAGATTGAGGTTCACGACCGAGTCGAACAGCTTCTCGGTGACCGAACTCAACGACTCGTACAGCGGCGACATGCCGGCGTTGTTGATCAGCACGTCGACCTTGCCGAACCGGTCATAGGCCGCGTCGACCAACCCGTCGAGCTCGTCCCAGTGCCCGACGTGTACCTGGTAGGGAAGGGCGGCGCGTCCGGTCGCCGCGGCAATCTCGTCGGCGGTGGCGACACAGGTGTCGTACTTGCGGCTGGCGATGATGACGTCGGCCCCGCACTGCGCAGCAGCGAAGGCCATCTCACGGCCGAGGCCGCGGCTACCTCCGGTGACCAGGACGACGCGATCGGTGAGGTCGAACAGTTCGTCGGCATAGCCCATGGCCATATGGTGGCACGGTGCAATTGCTACTCATCAGGCATGCGTTGCCCCTCCGCAGCGAACCCGGGCAGGGCTCCGACCCCGACTTGTCCGAGGAAGGCATCGAGCAGGCCAAGCGGCTGCCCGACGCGTTGGCGCGGTTCCCCATCACGCGGCTGGTCAGCAGCCCGCAGCGGCGGGCGGTGCAGACCGCGCAGCCCGTCGCGGATGCGCTTTCGCTGAGCGTTCAGATCGACGATCGGCTCGCCGAGTACGACCGGGACATGGAGCACTACATCCCGATCGAGCAGATCGCCGCCG
>DATFCF010000913.1:0-4013 GCA_035253445.1 Mycobacterium sp. | reverse complement strand
GACGCTGAACCAGTACGCCAATCTGGGTATGCGAATTTGGCACTATGCACTGCGGCATGTCCCGCAGTCTCCGGCGGGTGGTTGCGACCAGGCGGCGGTGGTGGCCGCCATCGTGCGAGGCGATGCCGAAGCCGCCCGAGACGCTGCCAGCGCTCACCTTCGCGACTTCTCTCGAAGTGTCCGCGAGATGCTGCGTCACTGACCGCTGCTGCGCGCTACTTGGGCACCGGGTCGGCGATGACGTTGTCGCACACGGTCTTTGTGAATATCCCACGTGGACTTTCGATCCAGACGTGACGACCGTTGGCAGCCACGGAAGTGGGTCGTTGACCGGTGAGCCGGGCGACGACGTAGGCCGCGGAAATGAGTGCGACATTGCGCACGATCCCGAGCGGGAGCAGCGTGCGGGTCTCGGCAAAGGTGGCATGCTCGCCGGCGCGCAGGACGATGCGGGTATCGGGGGCAGCAGCCTGGGCTGCGATCGCCGCGGCGATGTTGTCGAGGTCGTCGGATCCTACGACGGCCACGGCCCGCGCGCGATGTGCACCGAGGCGTTGCAGTAACCGTCGGTCCTCGCCATGGCCGACGACAACTGCCGGAATACGCAGGGCGCGAACCAATCTGAGGTTCGGAGCAGCCGGGTTGCGCTCCACGCCCACCACGTCGATTCCGAGATCGACCAGTTCTCGGCAGAGCCGCAACCCCACCTGGCCCAAGCCGATCACGATGACATGACCTGAGCGCGGCAGTACCCGCGGGCCGATGAGGCCCACGAGGCGGGGACTCAGGATGCGGTCGACAAAGCCCGCGGTCACCATCGCGGTCAGCAGAACAGTGATCATCATCGCCGCCGCGGAGACCACGGCGTAGAGGCCGTGCCCTTCGACAGCGGGTCCGACGGTCGTGACCACGCGTACCGCCTCCAGTAGACCGGTAGCCGCGTCATGATGTTCGGCCAAGACCAGCCAGGCCCAGTCGGCAAGAATGATCGCCACGACGCCGAGCAACCCCAGCAACAGCATCCGGGTGCCCCGGTCGTGGGTGCGCAGCAGTCCGGTGGCGTACACCAGCGCCGCTTGTAACCGTGATCGCGACGGCAGGCCGTGCACGACGGTTCGTGTCGCGCTGCAGTCGTCGGCCATCACGGCTTCCACTCCTTGCCCAGCGCCGGTGATGGCCAGCAGGTTTTCACCGAGGCAGGCGCCAGCCAACACGGGCGCCGCTATGTCAGCAGGCGAGGTTGCGACGCAGTGCGGCAGGACCGCGCGCAGACGCGCGGCCACGGTGTGGTCGAACATGGTGACGATGAGGGGGATGTGCGGGACATAGTGTGCGGCGGTGAGTGCGTACCGCAACGCCACCACGTCGTCGTGAGTGACGACGGCGATGCCGTCGTAGGTTTCGGCTTGCAGCGCGTCCCGAAGTGTGGCGTCGTCGGGGATGGCCAGCACCGTAGTGGTGTGACCGTCGCGCGCCAACAGCGCGGTCAAGTGGCGGGCCAGGTTCGATTCGCCGATCAGCAGGAACGACTGTGAGACTGCTTGCGTCATCGGAGCCGGATGAGTGGGAAAAGTGTTGGGTTGCAGTCGATCAGCCACTGATCAGTGAGCGGACGAAGAGCATGAGATTGGCCGGCCGCTCGGCCATCCGTCGCATCAAGTACGGGTACCACTGCGTGCCGTAGGGAAGGTAGACACGGATCCGATATCCCTCAGCGGCCAGCTGCTCCTGCAGATCGCGACGCACTCCGTAGAGCATCTGGAACTCGAAGTCGCGCTTGCCAAGGCCGAGTCGATCGGCGACTGCCTTGATGTGCTTGATGCACGAGTCGTCATGGGTGCCGAACGCCGGATCGGGTAGATGAGCCAAGGCCCATTCCGTCAGGTATCGGTACTGCGCGGTCACCTCCGCGGCATCGCACAGGGCCTTGTCGATCGACTCGAGGAAGGCGCCCTTCACCAGACGAATCCGTGGCTTGTCCGCGGTGAAAGACGCGAGGTCATCCGGGGTTCGGCGCATGGCGGCCTGGATTGCGACCCGGGTCTCGGTGTAGGTCGGCAGCACCGCTCGAAACGCTTCCAGTATCTGAGGGCCGACAGAGCTGTGTTCCATGTCGACTTCGACCGTCACGCCGGACTCAGCACCCACGTCCAGAAGGGTCTTGAGGTGGCCTTGGCACACCGCGGGATCCAGCGCGATGCCCAGTTGGGACAGTTTCACCGATACCGTCGCGCCCGGCGCGTCGCCGGCGATGCGGTGAATGGCCTCGACGTAGGCCTCCGTCGCCACAGTGGATTCGGCGAGTTCGCTGACGGTTTCCCCGAGAAGGTCGAGGCTGACGTCAATCCCTTTGGCATTCAGGTCTTGCGTGGCTGCAATCGCGTGATCGAGCGTGGTGCCCGCCACGTAGCGCGACACCAGCAGGCTGGTGTGGCGATTAGCGCTCACTATCTGTTCGAGACGCTTGCTGTTGGCGGCGAGGAGAAGTGATTTCTTGATCATGGATGTTCCTTGGGTAGCGAAAAAGATGATGTGACAGCAGCGGCTGTGAGGTAGCTACGGTGTCGGTGGGCCCACCACGGCCGCTTCGTTGTGCGCAGCGCCGGGCATCGCGCTAGGCATGTCGTTGCTCAACGCGCGCTCGAGCGGCCGCATCTCCGCGACGGTGGTGCGAACACCAGGAGGGACGGTGCTGATCACCGGCTCGGCTCGTAGCTGCCTGAGCAGGCTGTAACAGACCCCGACCATCACAATCAGGAATGGGACACCGAGGACGATGACACTGGTCTGGATTGCCTCGAGCCCGCCGGCGAGCAGCAGTGCGATGGCCACGGCGCCGATCATCGAGCCCCAGGTCACGACCAGCCAGGTTTTGGGGTGTAGCGATCCGCCCTGAGACTGCATGCCGAGCACCAGCGATGCCGAGTCGGCGCCGGCGACGTAGAAGAGCAGGATCAGCACCACGACCACGATTGCGGTGATCGTGGAGAGCGGCATGGCGTCAAGCATGGTGAACAGGGTGTTCTCGACACCGCTAGCCAGCGACCCGGCCATGTCGGCGGCGTCGGTGAGCTGGAATCGGATGGCCGTGCCGCCCATCACCGCGAACCAGATGGAGCTCACCAACGTCGGCACGATCAAGACGCAGATCACGAATTCGCGGATCGTGCGGCCGCGCGAGATACGGGCCATGAACACTCCCACGAAGGGTGCCCACGACATCCACCAGGCCCAGTAGAAGATGGTCCAGGTCGCGAGCCAGTCGCCGCCACCGAAGGCACCAGTCCGGAAGCTCATCGGCACGAGCTGGGTCAGGTAGTGGCCGATCGATTCGGTGAAGTTGTTGAGCAGGAAGATCGTCGGCCCAAGAGCGATGACGAAGATCAGCAGACCCACGGCCAAGCCGGCGTTGATGTTGGCCATCCACTTGATTCCCCGCTCGGTGCCGCTGACCGCCGAAACCACGAACGCCGCAGTGAGAGCCACGATCACCACGATGGCGACGAGGTTGCTCTTCGGAGCATCAAAGACCCGCGTGAGGCCGCTGTTGATCTGGATCGCGCCCAGTCCGAGCGAGGTGGCCGCCCCGAAGGTCGTGATGAAGAGCGCGAAGATGTCGATTGCGCGCCGGGCTGGTTGACGCGGGTTCTTCCTGGGGAAGACGATCGAGCTGAGCAGGTTCGGCTGCCCCTTACGGAAGGTTGCGTAGGCGAGGGCCAATCCCACGACGCCGTACAGCGCCCACGGGTGCAGGCCCCAGTGGAAAAGCGTGTATTGCATGCCAAGAGCCGCAGCCTCGGGGGTGTCGGCCTTGGCCATGCCCATCGGAGGAGTCAACAAATGCGACAGCGGCTCGGCCACTCCCCAGAAGATGAGGCCGATGCCCATACCGGTCGCGAACATCATCGAGATCCAGGACCCGGTGCTGAACTCGGGGCGCTCGTCGTCGCGGCCTAGACGGATCCGCCCGTACCGGGAGAACGCGAGCAGCAGCATCAGCCCTACAAAGCCGG
>DATFCF010000912.1:0-5756 GCA_035253445.1 Mycobacterium sp. | reverse complement strand
CACCGCGGCGACCCACGAGCAGTGCGCCGCGGCCGCGGGCCGAAACGCCACCGCGCAGGCCGACACCACGCCAACGACGCCGAGGGCGAGCACCGCGGCAGGCAGCACAGTGTCACCGGCCCAGCGCGGTAGCACGGCGGCCAGCGTCGTGGTCGCGGTGAGGCCGACGCCGAAACACGTCAGCGCGGCCGCCTCGCGGCTCAGCCATCCCTGCACCGGTTTCCCGTCCGCGAGCGCGTCATTGACGTCGTCGAACAACAGGGGGCTGACCGGCCGCCCGACCTCACGGAGCATCAACAGGTCGCCGTCGTAGATCCCGACCTCGTTGAGTGAGCGGTGCGGGTCTATCGGCTCGCCGCCGAGTTGGGCCAGTGTCCACTTGCCCTCGGAGTCGTCGCAACGTATGTCGCTCGAGGGGTCCCGCACCGCGATCTGTTCGTTGGCGATGTCGATGACGTCATGGATGTACTCGGCGATGCGGACGTTGGCGGGCAGGCCGACGTCGATGTTCAGATCGCCGACCACCAATGTCAGACGGCTCAGCTCATGTTCGGACTCGGACTCCGGATCGAGGTCCGACAGCGACGGCGGTAGGGTCAAATGCGGTCAGCCTCCTGCGAATTGGGTTCGTTCGTCGCTGACGATACCCACAAGCGGGTTCCGAAAAGTCGGGAGCAAACGGGTGAGCACGCAGGGTTTCGTCCGCCGCCTGCGGGTGGTGCCGCCGCGCATGCCTGGTGGCGAAGTCAATCTGCAGGCGCCACCTGAGGTGCCGCGGGTGATCCCGGGCAACCTGTTCATCAGGCTCATGCCGTTCGTGATGGTTGTCGCGGTGATCGGCATGATTGCGCTGATGATCACGGTCGGCGGTCGTGACCTAGCCAGAAATCCGATGTTCCTGATCTTCCCGATGATGATGGTCATGTCCATGGCCGGCATGTTCATGGGCGGTGGCGGGCGCACCGGCAAGGCGGCAGCCGAACTCAATGAGGAGCGCAAGGATTATTTCAGCTATTTGGCCAATTTGCGCGACGAAGCGGACGAGACCGGGGAGGAGCAGCGCACCGCACTGGAATGGAGCCATCCCGACCCGCGGGCGCTGACCGATGTCGTGGGCGCCCGGCGCATGTGGGAACGCCGGCCGAGCGACGCGGACTATTGCCACGTGCGCGTCGGCGTCGGCACTCACCGGCTCGCGACGCGGCTGATGGCCCCCGAGACCGGTCCGCCCGAGGATCTCGAACCGGTTTCGACCGTGGCACTTCGCCGGTTCGTCAAGACGCATTCGGTCGTGCACGCCTTGCCCACTGCGGTGTCGTTGCGCGCGTTTCCGACCATCACATTCGAGGGCGAACGCAAGCTGGTCCAACAGCTTGTGCGATCGATGGTTTTGGAGCTGTGCACATTTCACGGACCCGACCATGTGCAGCTCGCCGTCGTGACCGCCAATCCCGACGGCGAGAACTGGAGTTGGGTCAAGTGGCTGCCACACGCCCAGCATGCAGTGACCCGCGACGGGATGGGGTCGATGCGGCTGTTGTTCCCGACGCTGGAGCTGCTAGAAACTTCGCTGGCGGCCGAACTGGCCGAACGTGGGCGCTTCACCCGCAACGCCCCACCAACCCAGGGTCTCAAGCAGCTGGTGGTGGTCCTCGACGACGGATTCGTCACCGGTGACGAGCGACTCGTCACCGACGCCGGCCTGGACGGCGTGACACTGCTCGACCTCAACGGCCCTCGCGACAATGCGTCGGCGCGGCGCAGTTTGCAGTTGGTGGTGGACGGCGACGACGTGGCGGCGCGCACCGCGGTGGGCATCGAGCGGTTCGCCACCCCCGACGCGATCACGCTCGCAGAGGCCCAGTCCACCGCGCGGCGCGTCGGCCGCTTCCGGCCTGCCAATGCGGCCCACATTGTCAGCCTGGAAGCCGACTCGAAGGCCGCGGACCCGGGGTTGATGGCGCTGCTGAAAATTCCCGACGCCGCAGAAATCGTGCCCGAGGAGGTGTGGCGGCCGCGCTCGCCGCGGCAGCGGCTGCGGGTTCCCATCGGGATCACGCCGAACGGTCAGCCGCTCGAACTCGACATCAAGGAGTCGGCCGAGGGGGGGATGGGTCCGCACGGATTGTGTATCGGAGCAACGGGTTCGGGGAAATCGGAGTTTCTGCGCACCTTGGTGCTGTCGATGATCAGCTCCCACTCCCCGGAGACCCTCAACCTGGTATTGGTCGACTTCAAGGGGGGTGCGACGTTCCTGGGGCTCGAAGGTGTCGCTCATATCGCGGCCATCATCACCAACCTCGAAGATGAACTGACCATGGTCGATCGGATGCGCGATGCGCTCGCCGGCGAGATGAACCGTCGTCAGGAATTGCTGCGCGCCGCCGGGAACTTCTCGAACGTCTCCGAGTATGAACGTGCTCGCACCGCAGGTGCCGACCTCGAACCGCTGCCCGCGTTGTTCATCGTGGTCGATGAGTTCTCCGAATTGCTCTCGCAGAAACCCGATTTCGCGGAGCTATTCGTCATGATCGGCCGGCTCGGCCGGTCTCTGCACATGCACCTGCTGCTGGCGTCGCAACGGCTGGAAGAGGGCAAGCTGCGCGGGCTGGACTCGCACCTGTCGTACCGAATCGGGCTCAAGACATTCTCGGCTGGCGAGTCACGCAGCGTGCTGGGTGTGCCCGACGCCTACCACCTGCCCAGCGTGCCCGGCTCGGCGTTCCTGAAATGTGATGCTTCGGAACCGATTCGGTTCAATAGCAGCTATGTCTCCGGTGAATACGTCAAGCCCAGGGTGCTTGCGCGGACAGGGCGGCCTCGCAGCTTGGGGGCCTTGGCGCCCAAGCTGTTCACCGCGACGCCGGTGAAGAGGGATCCGACCCCGGCCGGTCTCGTAGTGACACCGCTTGGGGAGTCCGAACAGCCCGCAGCCTCTTCAGGGCGGACCAAGCCGACAGTGCTCGATGTGGTGGTCGGCCGACTGCGGGATCATGGCCGTCCGGCACATGAGGTGTGGCTGCCGCCGCTGGACGAGAGTCCCGCGGTGAACGAATTGCTGCCTGATTCGGATTGGCCTGCGCCGCAGAATCTTAACGGCCAACTGTGGATGCCGCTGGGTGTGGTCGACCGACCTTACGATCAGCGCCGCGACGTGCTGATGGTCGACCTGGCCGGCGCCCAGGGCAATGTCGCAGTGGTTGGCGGTCCGCAGTCGGGCAAGTCGACAGCACTGCGCACGCTGATCCTGGCCGCCGCGGCCACTCACACGCCCGAACAGCTGCAGTTCTACTGCCTGGACTTCGGCGGCGGCACGCTGTCCAGCCTGGCGAAGCTGCCGCATGTCGGCGGGGTGGCCGGCCGGATGGACTCCGACGCGATCAGGCGTACCGTCGCCGAGGTGGCGGGCGTGCTGCGAGCCCGCGAGCAGCGGTTCCGTGACCTCGGTATCGAATCCATGCGCGACTTCCGGCAACGCAAGGCGCATTTGGCCACGCTGCCGCCGGAACAAGCTGCGCAAGATCCCTTGAGCCAGGACAACTTCGGCGATGTGGTTCTGGTCATCGACGGGTGGGCCTCGATCAAGAGCGACTTCGAAACCCTTGATCCGGTGTTGCAGTCCCTGGCCATCCAGGGCCTGTCCTATGGCGTACATCTGGCGGTCTCGGCATCCCGTTGGATGGAGATCCGTCCGGCCGTCAAGGACATGCTTGGCACACGCATCGAGCTACGTCTGGGGGACCCGATCGACAGTGAGGTCGGCCGCAGATCCGCCGAATTGGTGCCGATCGGTCGGCCGGGCCGGGGCATCAACGTTGAGCGGCTGCACATCCTGATCGGGCTGCCCCGGCTGGATTCGAGTTCTGGGGTCGAGGATCTGCCTGCCGGGGTGGCTACCGCCGTCGAAGCGGTGCGTGCACACTACGACGGCCGCGAGGCGCCGCCCGTGCGCATGCTGCCGCACAACGTCGACCGGGACGCTGTCGTCCGCGCCGCTCGCGAAACCACAACGCTGAGCAAGTCGCACATTCCGATCGGAATCGACGAGATCGAGTTGGCGCCCGTGATAATCGATTTCGACGCTCAACCCCACCTCGTGGCGTTCGCCGACAGCGAATGTGGCAAGACCGGCCTGCTGTGCAACATCGCCGCCGGGGTGATGGAGAACGCCACGCCGTCTGAAGCCAAGGTCATCCTCGTCGACTTCCGCCGGTCGATGTTGGGAGTGATCGAAGACGAATATCTCGGTGGCTACGCCACAGCCCCGCAATCGTGTGCCGATCTGATGACGGCACTGGCCGGTGCACTCAAGGAGCGCATGCCACCCAGCGACATCACCCAGCAGCAACTCAAGGAGCGGTCCTGGTGGTCGGGGCCGGACCTCTTTGTGATGATCGACGACTACGACCTCATCCCCGGCGGTTCGCTGAACCATCCGCTGGGTCCGTTGGTGGAGTATCTGCCTCAGGCCCGCGACATCGGACTGCGCGTGATCGTCACCCGGCGTAGCGGAGGCGCGGGCCGGGCGATGCTGGACCCGATCATCGGTCGGCTAAAAGATCTGTCCTGCAACGGTTTGGTGCTGAGCGGCAGCAGGGAGGAAGGCGGTTTGTTCGGCGGGTACAAGGCCACCGCGATGCCGCCCGGGCGCGGGATGCTGATCTCGCGCACCATGAAGAGCGGCGTCATTCAGCTGTCGAGGATGCCCGACCTGTGACCGGGGCAAGCGAACTCCGCAATGCCGAGGCGGTGTCCGCCGCACCCGAGGCGATCAGGGTGTCGGTGCTCGGCGGGCGCACGCAGCTTGACGTTGCGCTGCCGGCCGACGTCCCGGTGGCCGCGTTCGTGCCGGATCTTGCGCGTCTGATCGGCTCGCGTGACTATCGCCACGGCGACGACGTGACCGACCACGACGAGCGGCGCACGTTCTGGGTCCTGTGCCATGTCGACACCGACACCGACACCGACACCGAGCTTGCACCCGATGAAACGCTGCGCTCGGCGGGCATCGCGAACGGCGAACTGCTGCGCATGACCGCACGACGCGCATTGTCGCCACCGACACTTTACGACGATGTGGTCGATGCTGCAGCGCGGCTCAACAGGGCGGCTTACGCTGCGTGGGACGCCACGGCGGCTGGCGTGATGGCCTTCGCCGGGCTGTGGTTGTGCGCGGCGGTGTGGGTGTATTTCCTTATGGCCGATGCGCTTTCGGCTCACCGAAGTGTCGTGGTTATCGGCGCGGCGTTGACGGCGGTCACCATGGTCGCCGGCGCGGGACTCGTGCACCGGGGCCTCGGTCGGACGGAGATCGCCACCGCGTTCGCCGCGCCGACGCTCGCGCTCAGCGCTGCGCTCGGATGGGTAGCTGCGGAGCCGCTCGGTGCATACGGCCTCGCCGCCGCCGGTCTGAGCCTGCTGATGTTGACCGCGGTCTACTACCGGATCGTCGGCACGGGACACCAGTTCTACATCGCGACTGCAATGCTGTTCGCCTTCGGCGGTCTCGCCCTGCTGGGACGCGCGACGGGTGCGCGCGCCGATGTGGTCGCCACCCTCGCAGCGACTTCGGCGACGCTGGGTTGTCTTGCCGTGCAACCGCTCACCGCGAGATTGGCGCGCCTCCCGGCATCGACCGCCTTGCCCGCGGCGCCACCCCATGACCGCCCATTCGACAACCCGTTCAGCGCTGCCGGCGACGCCGAATCCCAGGCGGCGATGCCAACCGCCGAGGAGGTGTGGGCCCGGGTGCGCTC
>DATFCF010000911.1:0-7418 GCA_035253445.1 Mycobacterium sp. | reverse complement strand
GGCTACCGACGGTGCCGAGACACGACCGACCTGTCCGGCCACCTCGGGCCGAAGAGACGTCATTACAGCCAGCGCGGCCTTGGTCGCCGGATCACTGGGCCCGGGATTGTCGACCTCGAGGAACGGCACCCCCGGCGGTGGCGGCGCGGTCGCGAAGTCCACACCGTCGCGGTCGAACAGGTGCTGACCGTCCGGATAGTCCTTGACCACCACCGGCACCCGCTCGATGACCGTGATTCGAAGAGTCGACGGATACTGGCGCTGGACTCGGGCGCTGGCGACGCGCCTGATCGCCGCCACCCGTTCGGCGACGGCGTCGGTATCGACCTGCAGCAGCGGCGTCCCCGATTTCACCGCGGCAGACGTCACGACCTCTTCCTGCGACACCGCACCGAGCCCAGTGACGACGATGTTGCGTGCCGACATGATCGGCGTGAAGTACAGCAGCAGCCCAAGGCCGACCACGACCACGCTGAGCAGTGCCGACCACATCAGCACCTTCAGACCCCGAACCGTGCCGCGGCCAAGCTTTTTCGTGTCGTCGGCCGGTGCACCGGATGCGCGGCGCTTGGCCTCGCGGCGCGCGTTCTCGATGGAGGTGGCGCGGGCCTGGGCGGCTCGGCGTTCCTCGCGTTCGCGGCGTGCCCGGCGTCTCGGTCCCTCAAAGTCCTCTGCGGCCGCGGCAGGCGGGGCCGGTTCCTGATGCTCTTCGGATTCGCCGGTGCCTGCTTGGTTGGGCTCAGTCATCGAAACGCCGTCCCCGACCGGCCAGGCGCACTGCGATTGGCCTTCACTTGCAGTGCCGCAACGATTTCGGAGCCCAACATGGTGACGTCGCCCGCCCCCATGGTCACGACGACATCACCGGGTTGGGCGGCCTCGGCCACCCGCCCGGCGACGGCCGAGAAGTCCGGAACGTAGACCACCGGCACGCTGACATGGTCGGCGACCGTCGCGCCGCTGACTCCGGCCAACGGCTGCTCACGGGCCGCGTACACGTCGAGCACGAACACCTCGTCCGCGCCGTCCAGCGCCTGGCCGAACTCGCGCGCGAAAGTCTGTGTCCGAGAATATAAGTGAGGCTGGAACACGACGATCGACCTGCCGCGCTGATCACCCTGCTCGGCAACCGTCCGCACAGCGCTCAGCGTGGCGCGCACCTCGGTCGGATGGTGGGCGTAGTCGTCGAACACCCGCACGCCGTTCGCGTTGCCCACCAACTCGAAACGACGACGCACTCCCTCGAATCCGGCGAGCCCGTCCAGGATCGAATCGACCTGCGCGCCGACCTGAATCGCCGCCAGCAGTGCCCCGAGCGCGTTCAGCGCCATGTGCCAGCCGGGCACCGCGAGCCGCATCACCCGAGGGTGCTGTTCGCCGGCCAGTTGGATGTGCGCGACCGCGCCGGTGCCTTGTTGTTCCCAGTCCAGCAGCGTGCCCGCCAGCGGCTGAGGAGACTCGGATCCGTATCGCAACACCCTGATGCCGAGAGCTTCTGAGCGTTCGGCCAACGCGGTAGCGCCTGGGTCGTCGGTGCAAACCACCAATGCGCCACCGGGTTTGAGCCGCTGGGCGAAGTCGTCGAAGACGGCACTGTAAGCCTCGGCGCTTCCGAAGAAGTCCAGGTGGTCTGCCTCGATGTTGGTTACGACGGCGACATCGGGGGTGTATTCCAGCAGCGAGCCGTCACTTTCGTCGGCCTCGGCGACAAAGCAGTCACCGCTGCCGTGGTGCGCGTTGGTGCCGGCTTCGCCGAGATCGCCGCCGACGGCGAACGACGGGTCAAAACTGCTGTGCTGCAACGCCACAATGAGCATCGAGGTGGTTGTGGTCTTACCGTGCGTACCGGTGACCATCAGCGTCGTGTGGCCGGCCATCAGCTTGGCCAGCACCACCGGCCGCATGATCACCGGGATGCCGCGCCGCCGTGCCTCGACCAGCTCGGGGTTGGACTTGGGAATCGCCGCGTGGGTGGTGACCACCGCTGTCGGCCCGCCGGGCAGCAGGTCCAGCGACGATTCGTCGTGTCCGATGCGGATGGCCGCGCCGCGGGCGCGCAGCGCCACCACGGTGCGAGACTCCTTGGCGTCCGAACCCGACACCAGACCGCCGCGGTCGAGCAAGATACGGGCGATGCCCGACATTCCCGCTCCCCCGATGCCCACCATGTGCACCCGCTGCAATTCGACGGGCAGGGTTCGATGTCGCCGGCCTTCCGGCTCCGGTGATCTCGCGTTCACCGCAGCCGCTTTCGACCGGTGCGGGCGTTGCGAACGACGTCGAGGGCGACCTCGGCGACCCGTTGTGCCGCGTCACGGTGTCCGGCCAGCGCCGCTGCGGCCGTCATCGTCTGCAACCGGGCGCCGTCGTTGAGGATGTCGGTGATGGTGTCGGCGACAAACGACGGGTTGAGATCGGCGTCGTCGACGATCAGCCCGCCACCTGCGTTGACGACCGGCAGCGCGTTGAGTCGTTGTTCGCCATTGCCGATGGGCAACGGCACATACACCGCGGGCAGGCCCACAGCGGTCACTTCGGCCACGGTCATCGCGCCGGAGCGGCAGATGGCCAGGTCTGCGGCCGCGTACGCCAGATCCATCCGGTCCAGGTAGGGCACGGCGACGTACGGCGGATCTTCATCGGCAGGATCGCGCAAGTCCAGGGTGTTCTTGGGCCCGTGGGCGTGAAGCACCGAAACACCGGCGACAGCAAGGTCTTTGGCGGCAGCGGCAACTGCCCGGTTCAGCGACTGTGCGCCCTGGGATCCACCGAAAACCAGCAGTACCTTTGCGTCCTCAGCGAACCCGAAGTGGGCCCGCGCCTCGGCCCGCAGCGTCATCCTGTCCAGGGAGGTGATCGCCGCACGTACCGGCACGCCGACCACCTCGACGTTCCGCAGTCCGGGATCGGGGACAGCCGACAGCACCCGCTGTGCCGATCGCGCGCCGACCCGGTTGGCCCAGCCTGCGCTGGCGTTCGCCTCGTGCACCACGACCGGCACCCGTCGTCGCAGCGGTCCGCCCCGTGCGGCCAGGTAGGCAGGCAACGCGACGTATCCGCCGAAACCGATGACCACATCGGCGTCGACACGGTCAAGCACCGCCCGGGTCTGCCGCACCGCCCGGCGCACTCGCAGCGGCAGCCGGATCAGATCGCCCGACGGCTTTCGCGGTAGCGGAACGGGGGTGATCAGCTCGAGGTGATATCCGCGTTCGGGCACCAGCCGCGTTTCCAGTCCGCGCGCGGTGCCCAGCGCCGTGATCCGTACGTCAGGGTCGAGCGCGGTCAGCGCATCGGCAACGGCCATCGCGGGTTCGACGTGACCCGCTGTACCGCCACCCGCAAGGACAATCGATGCCCCCCAGTCGCTACGCTCCTGCCCCCGGGGGGCCGAGATACTCACCCGTAACGCTGACTTTCCATTTCCCGAGCCCGTCGGCCCTTCTGATTGCGGCCTCCATGATGCCCTGAGCGCCGCACGGGCCGATCGGCCGCATGGGGTTTGCGCCGGTTATCCCTGACAGGCTTGCGCTCGGCCTTACGAGCGGGTTTGGCAGGCGGATTGCCCGGACGCGACCTCAGCCGATCGCGCAGCGCCTCGGTTCGGGTCGGCACGTACGGCTCCGGCAGCGGTAACCGAAGCAGCCGGTTCACCCTGTCATCACGTCCGGCCCGCAGCGCGGCCACCGCCTCTGGTTCGTGCCGCGCCGCGTTTGCCATGATTCCGATCATCAAAAGCGTTGTGGCCGTTGATGTCCCACCAGCCGAGATCAACGGCAGCTGCAGCCCGGTGACGGGAAGCAACCCGACGACGTAGCCGACGTTGATGAACACCTGGCCCATCACCCACAGGGTCGCGGTGGCGGTGAGTAGCCGCAGGAACGGGTCGGCGGAGCGGCGGGCGATGCGCATCCCGGTGTAGGCGAACAGCCCGAACAGGCACAGCAGCCCGGCCGCGCCGACGAAACCCAGCTCCTCGCCGATGATCGCGAAGATGAAGTCGTTGTGGGCGTTGGGCAGGTAGTTCCACTTCGCGGTGCCCTGACCCAGCCCGTCGCCGAAGATGCCACCGTTGGCCAGCGCAAACCGGGCCTGACGGGCCTGATAACCGGAACCCTGCGCGTCCGCACCCGGGTTCAGCCAGGACTGGACGCGGGCTGAGCGGTAGCCCTCGGCCATGGCCAGCACGGCGGCCGAGAGGACGACCGCGACCAACGAGGAAAGGAAGACCCGCAGCGGCAGGCCCGCATACCAGAGCAGGCCGAGCAGGATGATGCCCAGCGAGACGGTCTGCCCCAGGTCGGGCTGCGCGACGATGAGCGCCAGCGCGATGACCGCCGCAGGCACCAGCGGGATCAGCATCTCGCGCAGCGATGCGTGCTCAAGGCGCCGCGCCGCCAGCAGGTGCGCACCCCAGATCGCGAACGCGATCTTGGCCAGTTCGGACGGCTGCATCGAGAATCCTGCCACCACGAACCAGCCGCGAGACCCGTTGGCCTCCTTACCAATTCCCGGGATCAGCACCAGGACCAGCAGCACGATCGTGAGGGCGAAGCCGGAGAACGCCAGGCTGCGCATCAGTTGCACCGGCATCCGCAGCGCGATGTAGAACGCGACCAGCCCGACCATCGTCCAGAGCACCTGCTTGGCGAAGACCACCCATGGCGAGCCGTCCTGGTCGTAGGAGTACACGCCAGAAGCGGACAGCACCATGATCAAGCCCAGCGAGGTGAGCAGTGCGGCGACCGCGATGATGAGGTGAAACGACGTCATCGGTCGGCCCAGCCACGCGCCGAAGCGAGTGCGGGGGCCGCGTGCGGCTTCGGCTGCCTTGTCGTCGGCCGGCGCCTCCGCGGCGGCCGCGTTGGTTCTCCGGTGCCTCAACCGGGTCAGGATGTTGCTCACGGTGGCTACCGGGTTGCGGCGCGCACGGCCGAGGCGAACGCATCACCGCGGTGGCCGTAGCTGCTGAACTGGTCGAAGGACGCACCGGCAGGAGCCAGCAGCACGGTGTCGCCGGGCCCGGCCAGCCCGCGCGCGGCGTCGACGACGGCCGACATAACCGCATCGCCGACTTCGCGGCCACCAACGTCGATCACTCGAGTCACATGATTCACAGCAGTCTCAGTTGGCTCAATTTTCCCAAGCACCCCAGAATCCTCCCCCGTCACAAGCTCGACGACGGGGACATCCGGGGCGTGTCGCGATAACGCGTCGGCGATCAGCGACCGATCGCGTCCGATCAAAACTGCTCCGACCAGCCGATTCGCCACCTGTCCGACGAGTTCGGCGATCGAGGCGCCCTTGAGCAGGCCACCGGCGATCCACACCACCCGTGGATAGGCGGAGATCGACGCTCGCGCCGCGTGCGGGTTGGTGGCCTTGGAGTCGTCGACGTAAGTGATCCCCTCAGCCACCCCGACCACCTCGGCGCGGTGCCTGCCGAGCTGGAAGCCGGCGATCGCATCGGCGATGGCGTCTGGCGCAACGTCGACGGCGCGGGCCAGCGCCGCCGCGCCCAGCGCGTTGAGCACACCAACCGGACCGGCCACCGGGATCGACGCCGCATGGGCCAATGCGACGTCGTTGCCGAACGCATTGTCGATGAGCACGCCGTCACGTACGCCGAGTTCACCGGCCGCCGGCTCACCCAGCCGGAAACCCACCCGCACGGACGCTGCCGCGCTGTCGAGCAGGCCGGCCGCGAGCGGGTCGTCAAGCCCGACGACCGCGACCCTGCCGTTCAATGCCCGGGCCTTGTCGCGCGCATAGTTCGCCAGTGTGCCGTGCCAATCGAGGTGGTCTTCGGCGACGTTGAGCACCACCCCCGCCTCCGGACGCAGCGACGGCGCCCAGTGCAATTGAAAACTCGAAAGCTCGACCGCCAGAATGTCGGACGGTTCGGCGAGCACATCGAGCACCGGGTTGCCGATGTTGCCGCAGAGCGCGGCGCGGCGTCCGGCGGCGGTCAGCATGGCGTGCAGCATCGACGTCGTGGTGGTCTTACCGTTGGTGCCGGTGACGACGAGCCAGCGCCGTGGCGGCCCGTAGCGACCGGAATTGTCCAGCCGCCAAGCCAATTCGACGTCACCCCAGATCGGTACACCGGCCTCGGCAGCGGCGGCCAGCACCGGTGTTGTCGGCGCGAAGCCGGGACTGGTGATGACGAGGTCATAGTCGGCGATGTGAGCTTGCGCATCGGCGGTGGTGACCACAGACGCCGGAGTGATCAGCCGCTGCAGCGCCTTCGGGTCGTCGTCACAGATCGTCAACCGCACACCCGTAGGCTCCAGCGCGGCGCTGGCCGCGCGGCCCGTGAGCCCGGCGCCGGTCACCAGCACATGCGCCCCCGGCGCCAACGGCGAAAGGTCGCTCACCTCAGGCACCGACGGTGGTCAGCCACTCGCTGTAGAAGAGCGCGACGCCGAGCCCGCACGCGATTGCGGTGAGCAACCAGAACCGGATGATGACCGTCGTCTCGGCCCAGCCCACCAGCTCGAAATGGTGGTGGAAGGGCGCCATCCGGAACACCCGGCGCCCGGTGGTGCGAAACGCCATGATCTGCACCACGACTGAGGTCACTTCGGCGACGAACAGCGCACCCAGCACCACCGCAAGCATCTCGGTGCGACTGGTCACCGACAGCCCGGCGATGATGCCGCCGAGCGCGAGCGAGCCGGTGTCACCCATGAAGATCTTCGCCGGCGCGGCATTCCACCACAGAAACCCGATGCAGGCCCCCGCCGTGGCCGCCGCGATGATCGCCAGATCCAGTGGATCGCGCACGTTGTAACAGCCCAGTCCGGGGCTGACGGCGCATTCGTTACGGAACTGCCAGAAGGTGATCAGCACATAGGCCGCGCAGACCATCGCCATCGCTCCTGCGGCGAGGCCGTCAAGGCCGTCGGTGAAGTTCACCGCGTTGGACCAGGCGTAGACGATCGTGATGCAGAACAGCACAAAGAGCGCGGGCGGCAGTGTGACGGTCGCGATTTCGCGGACGTAGGACAGCTCGGGGCTGCCGGGGGTGATCCCGTCGGCGTTGCGGAACTGCAGCGCCAGAATGCCGAACACCACCGCGGCGGTTATCTGGCCAACTGTCTTGGCGGTCTTGTTCAGACCGAGGTTGCGCGCGCGGCGGATCTTGATCAGGTCGTCGATGAAGCCGACGGCACCCAGCGCAGTGGCAAGCCCCAGCACCAGCAGGCCCGACGCCGACGGCCCCTGACCGTCCATGACGACTCCGACGAGGTGCGTGCCGAGATAGCTGGCCCAGATTCCGGCCAGAATCGCCACGCCGCCCATCGACGGCGTTCCGCGCTTTTTGTGGTGACTCGGCGGCCCGTCCTCGCGGATCTCATGGCCGAACCCCTGACGGGTGAACAGCCGGATCAGCACCGGGGTGAGCAATATCGACA
>DATFCF010000910.1:0-3388 GCA_035253445.1 Mycobacterium sp. | reverse complement strand
AGGGCAGGGATCGATCTGCGAAGTGTGCGGGAAAGTTCGGCTGGAACATGCTGGAGTGGACCACGGCCGGTGTGTCGCAGACCTGGCCGACGGGCCACCGGGGCTGCCCGCCGGCCGCGTAGACGACGTTGCGTGCGAAATACACGCTGGTCTCGCCGGTCAGCATATCCTTGACCTGAACGCTGAAGAGTCGGTAGACGTCGTCGTCCGGGTGCCGCACCGGCGTCACCCTGTTGACCGACGAGTTGTAGCGAACCCGCTCGGTGAAGGCTTCGGCCACCCACTGCAGGTAGTCCTGGTATTCCAATCGGGTCGGTCGGAACTCGTTCAGGTTGACAAAATGTTCCAGCCGGTTCTTGGCCCTGGTGTACTGCAGGAACGTGTACGGACTGGCCAGATTCCGCAACGAGACCAGGTCCTTCAGGAATGAGATCTGCATCCGCGCGCCCTCAAGGAGCATGCCGGGATGCCACTGCAACCGCGAGCTGCGCTCGAAGAACAGGCAGCTTTGCTCCGCGTCCAGTTCCTCTGCCGCGATGGCCAGCGCCAGGTTCGAGGGTCCGAACCCAACCCCGATGAAATCGTACGGATTGTCCTCGTCTCCCAGCCCAGCCTGCATCGAGTTCGACGCCGTCGCCGCGGGTCGGGCCTTATCCTGGCCGTCGCGGGCACGAGGACTGGTCGGTTGATTATTCCTCACTGAAATCCCTCACAGCATCGAGGTCTTACACTGCACGAGCGCCAGACAACGGTCTGCGGTATCTCTCCCACGTCGCGATCCACTCACAACACCCCCGCAGAACGAGTCTCGGCGAACTCGGCGATTTCGGCAATGGTCGGGAATTCGAACAGCGTCCTGGTCAGAAGTTCGGCGTTGAGGGTGTGTCGGATGCGGGCGACGGCTTGGGTTGCCAGGAGTGAGTGGCCGCCGAGGGCGAAGAAGTTGTCGTGGATTCCGATCCGGTCGACGTTGAGTACCTCGCTCCAGATTTCGGCTAGTAGTCCTTCGGTGGGTGTTCGTGGGGCGATGTAGGCGTTGTCGAGGTCGAGGTGTTCGGTGCCGGGTGTGGGGAGTGCTTTGCGGTCGATCTTGCCGTTGGGGGTCAGTGGTAACCGCTCGAGGAAGATGACGACCGAGGGGACCATGAAGTCGGGCAGGTCCGCGCGCAGCTGGGTGGGTATGGTGGCCTCGGCGGTGTCGTCACCGACGAGGTAGGCGATCAGCTGGCGCTCGCCGAGGGGGTCGGGCCCGACGACCACGACCGTTTCCCGGACGTGCTCGCAGCGCAGCAAGGCGTTCTCGATCTCGCCGAGCTCGATTCGGTAGCCGCGGATCTTGACCTGGTGGTCGATACGGCCGAGGAAGTCGACGTCGCCGTCGCGGGTGAAGCGGGCCAGGTCACCGGTTTTGTACATCCGGCTGCCCGGCGGGCCGAACGGGTTGGGCACGAACTTCTCCGCGGTCAGCTCCGGCCGCTGCCAATACCCGCGAGCCAGCCCGGCGCCGGCAAGGTAGATCTCCCCGGCCACCCCGATCGGCGCCGGCTCGAGTCTTTGGTCCAGGATGAATACCTGGGTGTTGGCCACCGGGCGGCCCACCGTGATCGGGGAAGTGCCCTCGACGGCGCAGAACGTCGAGTACGTGGTGTACTCCGTCGGGCCGTAGAGGTTGTACACCCGAGCCTGCGGTGCTGCCGCCGCAAGCCTGTCCACCAGTTCACGCCGCAGTGGCTCACCCGCGAGGTTGATCACCTGGACTCCCGCCAGGCTCGCCGGTGCGTGCAGCAACGCCTGCGCGGCCGAGGGCACCGTGTTCAGCAGCGCCGGACCCGGTGACACCACCGACTCCGACAAGGCCAAAGCGTTGTGCACCAGCACCACGGCCCCCCCGGCCGCCAGCGGCACGAACAACTCGAAAATCGACAGATCGAAACACATCGACGTGGAGAACAGAACGCGGGCGAGTTCTTCTCCCGAGAAAGCGCGACGAGCCCACGCCACGAACGCGACCGCGTTCGCGTGTTGCAAACCCACACCCTTCGGTTTCCCGGTCGAGCCCGACGTATAGATGCAATACGCCAAATTTGACGGCGCCGCCACATTCACCGGGTTCTCCGCCACCAGCGGCCAGTCACCATCCAGCGCCACCATCTCCGCGTCGATCCCACCCAGGTGACCAACCAGATCCGAACTGGTCAGCACCACCGACGCCCGGCTATCAGACAACATGTACGCCAACCGGGCCACGGGATACACCGGGTCCAACGGCACATACCCACCCCCCGCCTTCAACACCGCCAATAACCCGACCACCAACTCCACAGACCGATCAACACAAACCCCCACCAACGTCTCCGGCCCCACACCCAACGATCGAAGCCGCCACGCCACACCATTCGCCCGCTCATTCAACTCCCGATAACTCAACGACTCACCACCGAACACCACCGCAACAGCATCCGGCGACCGCGCCACCTGCTCCTCAAACAACTCATGCACACACACATCACCCGGAAACACCACCTCGGACCCATGCCACCCCGACACCAACTCCCGCCGCTCACCCACCGACAACAACGGCAGATCAACAACCCGAGCACCCGGATCCGCGACCACACCCCCCAACAACACCTCAAAATGCCCCACCAAACGCTCCACCGTCTCCCGATCAAACAAATCAGACGAATACTCGAAACCGGCGTTCATGCCCCGCCCAGAGCCGGCCTCCGAGACGAAAAGCGTCAGGTCGAACTTCGATGTCCGGTCGTCGGGGTCCATCCGGATGAGGCGAAGGTCGCCGAGTCGTAGCTCCTCCTCGGCCAGATAGGTGAACATCACCTGGTAGAGGGGGTGGTGCCCGACGTCGCGCTGCGGACACAGCTCGGCCACCAGCCGATCGAACGGCAGATCACGGTGGTCATAAGCGTCGACCAGGTTGGTCCGAACACTTTGTAGCAGATCCGTGAAGGTCGGCCGCCGACCAAGGTCCGACCGGAGCACAACGGTGTTCAGGAAGTAGCCGATCAGGTTTTCCGCGTCGCGGTGCCCCCGTCCGTCGACGGGCAGTCCGACACTGACGTCGTCCTGCCTCGCCCACCGGGAAAGCAACACTTGAAAAGCCGCCAGCAACACCATGAACAACGTGGCGTCCCGCCCACGGGCGAGCCCGGTCAAGGCCTCCGTCAGCTCCGGCGTGATGGTGAACTCGACAACATCGCCTTCGAACGTGGGAACCGCCGGCCTGGCCCGGTCCATCGGTAGATCAAGGCTCTCCGGGGCACCGGCCAGACGTGACTTCCAGTAGGCGAGTTGCTCGTCGAGCACCCTGCCCTGCAGCCACCTGCGGTGCCAGAGCGCATAGTCCGCGTACTGCGCAATCGGGTCGGCG
>DATFCF010000909.1:0-8011 GCA_035253445.1 Mycobacterium sp. | reverse complement strand
CCCTCGTCGCGCAACTGCACCTCGCCGGTGTGCACGCCGATGCGCAGCCGGACCGGGGCCAGCGGTGCCCGCTGCAACTCCAGCGCGCACGCCACCGCGTCGCTGGCACGCGTGAACGCGACCACGAAGCTGTCGCCTTCGCCCTGTTCTACCGGCCGCACACCGTGATGGGCGGCGATGATGTCACACACCGTGCGATCCAGCCGCGCGATGGCGGCCGTCATCTCCTCTGGTTGGGTCTGCCACAGGCGCGTCGAGCCCTCGACGTCGGCCAGTAGCAACGTCACCGTTCCCGAAGGCAGCAGCTCGCTCACGCCAAGATCGCTCCAGTTCAACTGCGGCATATCGGCGCCTTCGCTCATGCTAGCCAGCATGCGGCGACCACGGCCCGCAACACATCAGCGGAAACGCGCAGATTTGCCGCTCCGCGATGCGGCGCTACGACACCGCACCGCGCATATCTACGCGTTCTGACCGACGATCTCGCGCCGACAACATCGGATAGTCGACTCGTACCGACGCGAGGAGGCCACCATGACCGTTCACACCACCCACTTCAACGTGGTACTCGACCGGGAAGCGGCGCGGGCGGCGATCAACGCGGCGGCTGGGCGGTTCAGTGCGCTGCTGCGCGAGTCCGATGACATCGAACGCCCTGCTGGGGGCACCGACTGGACCGTCGCCGAGACTGCAGCGCATGTGTCCGTCGTGTTGACCGGGTTCAGCGCGGCGATCGCGGGGGAGCCGCAAGCGCTGTCCCCGGAGCATTACCTCGATGCGGACTTCCCCACCCGGCTGGCCGACTCCAACGCCGCCACCAACGCAATGGTCGACAACACCGACGCGGTACGCCTGGCGGAGGTGATAACGGCTGGGGCACAACGGTTCCTGGAGCTCGCGGCGGTAGCCGATCCGCAGATGGAATGCGGGACGCCGTGGTACGGCCAAGGCCGGACCCGCAGTGTGGACTGCCTCACCGCCCTGGCGCTGGGAGAGCTGACCGTGCACGGGCGCGACATCGCGATTGGGACGGGCCGGCCGTGGCCGATCTCCGCCGAACACGCAAAGCTCATCGTGGGCACGGTGTGCCCGGAGATGTCGCCGCTGGTGGTGCGGCCCGAGGCAGGCCGCGACGCGCCGCTCACGTACGAGGTCCGGCTGCGCGGCAACGGCCCTCGGTACGTCGTCCGGGTCGCGGACGGCACTGCGGAGGTGTTCGCGGTCGGCGGGCCGGTGGACTGTGTGATCTCCGCGGACCCGGTGACATACCTGCTGGTTGTCTACGGGCGGATGTCGGTTCGCCGGGCCCTGCTGCACGGCGGGATGCTGGCGTGGGGGCGGCGTCCTTGGCTCGGCCTTCGCTTCAAGGACCTGTTCTTCAATCCATGATGCCGGTACGGGCCGGCCCGTACATCAGGCATGGATCCGTCACGCCTCCGTTCACGTCTGTACCCCTGTGAACGATTCGTTGCTTCCGGCGATGTGCAGCTGTCGTCGGTGCGGACAACCAACGCCGGGCAGGGCTTCCATGGATTCTTCCGGCCCACCGCCTGACGAGGTCGAGGGGCTCGACGCGATGGCTCGGCGCTTCGACGAGACCATGCGCCGGGCCCGGGCACGGGCGGCCGCCATGAATAGCACCGCAGACGAACTGGCGAGGCTCAAGGACGCCGGACAACACCACAGACGCATGCTCGACGACTTGGCTCTCGAACTCGGTGGTTAGGCTGTGCCGCATGGCTGCTGACATCGTGCCGATCCGGCTCGGATTGACCAAGGGCGACCTGTACACCTTGTGGGCTCCACGCTGGCGCGACGAGGGCGACGAGTGGGAGGCGTTCCTCGGCAAGGACGACGATCTGTATGCCTTCGAGTCGGTGGCTGATCTGGCCGCGTTCGTCAGGACCAACAAAGACAACGACCTCGCCGACCACCCCGCGTGGGAGAAGCTGACCGAGGCGAACGCGCACACGTTCGATCCGGCGGAGGACCGCCAGTACGACGTCATCGGTGTGCAGGAGCTCGTCGCGGAGAAGCCGAGCGAGGAGACGGTCACCGAGCTGCACCGCACGCTGGCCATCGTGTCGGCGCTGGGCTCGGTGTGTGAACTGCCCGCGGTCACCAAGTTCTACAACGGCAACCCGGTGCTCGGACTGCTGGGCGGCGGCATCGACGCGTTCGCCGGCCGGCCCGGCCGTAAGCGGTGGGCCGAGATCGAATCGGTGATCGGACGCGGTTGGGACAACGTGGTCGACGCGCTGGACGCCGTCATCACCACCCCCGAGGTCGATGAGGCCGCGTCGGAGAAGGCCGAGGCCCAGCTGGCCGAGCCCGCGCCCGAACCCGAGGTCGACGAGGTGGCCGACGACGAGGACGTCGAGATCGACGACATCGTCGATACCGACTCCGAAGCCGAGGCACTCGCCGCAGCCGCCGAGCAGAGGGTGCTCGGCAGCGACGAGGACTTCTGGCACCGGGTCGGCATCGATCCGGTGCGGATGATGACCAGCGCGGGCACGTACTTCACCTTGCGGTGCTACCTCGACGACGAGCCGATCTTCTTGGGCCGCAACGGAAGAGTCAGCGTGTTCGGCTCTGGTGGCGCGCTCGCGCGCTACCTTGCCGACGAGCACGACCACGACCTGTCGGATCTGGCCACCTATGACGACATCCGCACCGCCGCCACCGACGGCTCACTGCGTATCGACGTCAGCGACGACAACGTCTACGTGCTGACCGGCATCGCCGACGACCTGGCCGACGGGCCCGATGCGCTCGACCGCGATCAGCTGGAGCTGGCCGTCGAACTACTCAGGGACGTCGGCGATTACGCCGAGGACACCACGGTCGAGGAGACGCTGGACGCCGACCAGGCGTTGGGGCGGCTGGTCGCCCATGTGCTCGACCCGGACACGGTGCGACGCCCGAGCCCGCCGTATGCCACGGCCGTCGAGCAGTGGGAGGCGCTGGAGGCGTTCCTGGAGTCGCGGCTGCGGCCCGAGTAGCCCTACAGCTCGGTCGCGCGCTGATTCCGCGGTTCGACTCGGCGATGAATTCGCCGAGCCCCGGCGGTCTACACCGGCATGACCCTGCCTATCACCACCCGTTCCGTATCCGTCCCCGGCGCGCGCCTGCACTACGAGATCCGCGGCAGCGGCCCATTGTTGCTGGTCATCGGTTCACCGATGGCAGCTGCGGAGTTCGCGCCGCTGGCCGACGCGCTGGCCAGTGACCACACCGTCGTCACCTACGACCCGCGCGGCTACGCCGGGAGTCCCGTCGACGACCCCGACGCGCCGTCCGGCGTCGAGCAGCGCGCCGACGACGTCAACGCCATCCTCGACGATCTCGGCGCCGAGTCGGCCGACCTGTTCGGGTCCAGCGGCGGTGCGGTGACCGGACTCGCGCTGGTTGCCCGCTACCCGGGACGCATCGGCACGCTGATCGCCCATGAACCGCCGTTGTTGGAGCTGCTGCCCGACGCGGCAGAGCAACGCGCGAACACCGAGGCCATCATCGACACCTTCCACCGCGACGGGTTCGAGGCCGCGTGGATGCATTTCATGCGCAATGCCGGCTTCGACGTGACGCCCGACGATGCGCCGCCCGCGCCTCCGGAGCAGTCGGAGGACGACGTTCGCCAGGCCGCCCGGTTCTTCGAAATCGACCTGCTCCCGACAACCCAGTACGTTCCCGACATCGAGGAGTTGAAGGTGAGCCGGACACGCGTCGTGATCGGCGTCGGCGTGGAGTCGGCAAACCTGCTGACCTACAACACCTCGACAAAGCTGGCCGAGCTGCTCGGCAGCACTCCGGCAGAATTCCCCGGCGACCACGGCGGATTCATGGGCGCCCCAATCGAATTCGCCGACGCGATGCGGAAGGTGCTAGCGCGCTAACCTCCCGCACCCTCCTCACGTGCGGGCAGAGAACTCAGCCGACGAGCACGGCGTAGCGCGGCTTGATCACGTCGTCGATGATCGCCAAGCGTTCGTCGAACGCGATGAACGCCGACTTCATCGCGTTGATGGTGAAGCGTTCCAGGTCGCTCCAGCCGTAGCCGAATGCCTCGACAAGGCGCAGCATCTCCTGGCTCATCGAGGTGTCGCTCATCAACCGGTTGTCCGTGTTCACGGTGACGCGAAACCGTAGCCGGGCCAGCCGGTCGAACGGATGCTCCGCGATGCTGCCGACCGCGCCGGTCTGCACGTTCGAACTCGGGCACATTTCGAACGGAACCCGCTTGTCCCGCAACAACGACGCCAGCCTTCCCAGCTGCGCGGTGCCGTCATGTCCGACGCAGATGTCGTCCACGATCCGGACGCCGTGACCGAGCCGGTCGGCGCCACAGAACGCGATCGCCTCATGGATGGACGGCAGGCCGAACGCCTCACCGGCGTGAATGGTAAAGCGCGCGTTGTTGCTTCGCATGTACTCGAACGCGTCGAGGTGACGGGTGGGCGGATACCCCGCCTCCGCGCCCGCGATGTCGAAGCCGACGACCCCCTTGTCGCGGAACCGGATCGCCAGTTCCGCGATCTCGCGGGACCGCGCCGCGTGCCGCATCGCGGTGACCAAGCAGCGCACCGTGATGGTGCGGCCCTCGGCGCTGGCCGCCTTCTCGCCGTCGGCGAAACCGGCGAGCACCGCGTCGACCACCGCGTCCAGCGACAGGCCGGCTTCGATGTGCAGTTCAGGCGCGAACCTGACCTCCGCGTAGACCACATTGTCGGCGGCCAGGTCTTCGACACACTCGTACGCGACCCGGTGCAGCGCCTCCGGTGACTGCATCACCCCGACGGTGTGTGCGAACGGCTCCAGGTAGCGCACCAGCGATCCGCTGTGCGCGGCGGTGCGGAAGAATCTTGCGAGCTCGTCGACGTCAGTCGCGGGCAGGTCGTCGTAGCCGTTCGCGTCGGCCAGCTCCAGCACCGTGGCCGGACGCAGGCCGCCGTCGAGATGATCGTGCAACAGCGCCTTCGGCGCGCGGCGGATCGACTCCAGGGTCAGCGGTGTGGTCATGGCGTGATCCGATCGATGATCAGCGGCCGCTGCGGTGGCGCGGTATCGCCGACGGTCCAGGCGCCGTCCAACTCGGCCATCGCCGCCTCGAAGCGTTCCGGGGTTTCGGTGTGCAGCGTGAACAGCGCCTGCCCGGCGGCGACGGGCTCTCCGGGTCGCCGGTGGATGTGCAGCCCCGCACCGGACTGCACCCGCTCACCGGGAAGGGAGCGGCCCGCGCCGAGCCGCCACACCGCCAGTCCCACCGCCATTGCGTCGATGTGTCCCATCGTGCCATCGCGCGGTGCGGTGATGGTTTCGGAATGCGCAACAATCGGCAACGGTCGAGATAGCTCGCCGCCCTGCGCGGCGACCAGCGCGCGGAACCGGTCCATCGCGGTGCCGTCGCGCAGGGTCTGCGCGGGATCGACGCCGTCGATGCCCGCCGCGTCCAGCATCTCGGCCGCCAGGGCCAGCGTCAGCTCGACCACATCGGCGGGGCCGCCACCGGCCAGCACCTCCAGCGACTCGGCGACCTCGACCGCGTTGCCGACCGCCCGGCCCAACGGCGTGTACATATCGGTCAGCAGCGCCCGGGTCGTCAGCCCGTGCGAGGTGCCGAGGTCGACCATCGTGCGAGCCAGCTCGCGCGCCTCGACCTCCGTCTTCAGGAATGCCCCCGAGCCGACCTTGGTGTCCAGCACCAGCGCGCGGGTGCCTTCGGCGATCTTCTTGCTCATCACCGAGCTGGCGATCAACGGCAACGATTCAGTGGTGCCGGTGACGTCACGCAGTGCATAGATTTTGCGGTCGGCCGGTGCCAACTCACCGGCGGCGAAGACGGCAGCACCGATGTCGCAAAGTTGTTGCCGAATCTGGCTTTTCGTCAACTCGGCGCTGAAACCCGGGATGGATTCCAGCTTGTCGAGCGTCCCGCCGGTATGCCCGAGCCCGCGACCGGCGGCCTGCGGCACCGCGCCGCCGCATGCCATCACCACCGGCACCAGCGGAATGGTGATCTTGTCGCCGACTCCGCCGGTGGAATGCTTGTCCACCAATGCCAGCGGTTTTCCGTCGCGCCGCAGATCTGTAAAGTCCAGCCGCTCACCGGAGGCGACCATGGCCGCCGTCCAGCGCGCGATCTCGCCACCGGTCATGCCGCGCAGGAAGATCGCCATCAGCAGCGCCGACATCTGCTCTTGCGCCACTCGGCCGTGGGTGTAGGCGTCGATCACCCAGTCGATCGCCGCATCCGATAACGCACCGCCGTCGCGCTTGACACGAATGACCGTCGGCGCATCGAATGTGAACTGGGTCACGGGGTTTCCTCGTGCGCCGGTTCGATCCGCGCCAGATCGTCGGGCCCGAATGCGTCGGGAAGCAGCTCGCTCAAGGGCCGGGGCCCCATCGGATGGTCGATCAGCAGCTGCGGACCACCATGTTCGAGCAGCACCTGCCTGCACCGCCCGCATGGCATCAACACTGCCCCGGTGGCGTCGACACACGACAGCGCGATCAGCCGTCCGCCACCGCCGGAATGCAGGGCGCAGACCACAGCGCACTCGGCACAGAGACCTAGGCCATATGAGACATTTTCCACATTGCAGCCGGCCACCATTCGGTGATCGTCGACCAGAGCGGCCGCGCCGACGGCGAATCCCGAATATGGCGCATAGGCATGGGCCGAAGCTTCAGTTGCCTTGTGCCGCAACATTTTCCAGTCGATCTCAGATGTCATGTCAACCTCACCAGGTCGAATCTGAATGCATTCCGAAGCCAACCACTCTCGTTCGGCTCTCGGAATAGGTAACCCTAACTTTCGCGTTTTTTCTTACGCGGACGGCTAAACCGTAGTTCGTTAACAGCGGCAAGTGGGTTTAGAGTCGCCCCGAGGCTTGGGCAGGTAGTACAGGCGCCGACTGTTGTCGCCGGCGGTCCGGCTCCGGGGTCCAAGCGTCCACCGATGGCGTTGGAGGGCCCGATGACTACTGCGATACCCGCGGGGACGGATGTACCGGCTCCGCGAACCAAACCGTCGCCTCGGCGCACCCTGTATCGCGGTGATCCCGGGATGTGGTCATGGGTGCTGCACCGCATTACTGGGGCGACGATCTTCTTCTTCCTGTTCGTGCACGTGCTGGACACCGCGTTGGTGCGGGTGAGTCCGCAGGCCTACAACGAAGTCATCGAGACCTACAAGACGCCGATCGTCGGGCTGATGGAGGTCGGCCTGGTCGGGGCCGTGCTCTACCACGCCCTCAACGGGATCCGCGTCATCCTCATCGACTTCTGGCAGCACGGGTCGCGCTATCAGCGGGTGATGCTGTGGACCGTCGTCGGCGTCTTCCTCGCCGTGATGATCCCCGCGCTGGGCGTGCTCGGCATGCACATGGCGGAGCGGTTCCTGTGACCGGGCCAGCGGGAACGCCTGCGGGTGGGTCGGCGGGAGTGGCATGGACACCCCACCACCGCGAGGGCCGAATTGCCCCGGTGCTGGAGAAGGAGCACGACCGCCCCGCCGGGCTTGACCACCCGCGCGCACCGCGGCGGCCGAGGGGCATCCCATACTTCGAGAAGTACGCGTGGTTGTTCATGCGGTTTTCCGGGGTCGCCCTCGTCTTTCTCGCGCTCGGGCACCTGTTCATCATGCTGATGTGGGACGACGGGGTGTACCGCATCGACTTCAACTACGTCGCCGAACGCTGGGCCTCGCCGTTCTGGCAGATCTGGGATATGGCCTTGCTGTGGCTCGCGATGGTGCACGGCGCCAACGGCATGCGCACCATCATCGGCGACTACGCCCGCAAGAACACCACAAAGTTCTATTTGAATTCGCTGTTGTTGTTGGCGACGGGTTTCACGCTGGTCTTAGGCAGCTATGTGCTGGTCACCTTCGACGCGAGCATCGGGGGCTGAGTAATGATCCAGGAACATCGATACGACGTCGTCATCGTCGGTGCAGGCGGCGCAGGCATGCGCGCTGCCGTCGAGGCTGGTCCGCGGGCCCGCA
>DATFCF010000908.1:0-7305 GCA_035253445.1 Mycobacterium sp. | reverse complement strand
GAACGATGGTTGGGTGTGGTCGGACTGGCCGATCAGCCGCGTCCCGAGGCACGGGAGGTTCTCGCAGAACTTCGGACGCAGGGGCTCGGACCGCTGGTGATGCTTACCGG
Organism: Mycobacterium sp.; assembly: GCA_035253445.1. Classification (GTDB taxonomy): domain Bacteria; phylum Actinomycetota; class Actinomycetes; order Mycobacteriales; family Mycobacteriaceae; genus Mycobacterium. The sequence continues at coordinate 7,195 of DATFCF010000908.1, read as the reverse complement.
CGACAACCAGGGAGTGGCCGAGGCGGTTGGCCGAGAACTGGGCGTGGAGAGCGTGAAGGCCGAGTTGCTGCCCGAGGACAAAGTCACGGCCGTCCGAAGCCTGATGGATGCTCATGGCCCCGTGGCGATGATTGGCGACGGGGTCAACGACGCGCCAGCCCTCGCGCAGGCCACCGTGGGTATCGCGATGGGCGGCGCCGGTACCGGCGTCGCCCTCGAGACCGCCGACGTCGCCCTGATGGCCGACGACCTGCGTACGCTCCCGTTCGCCGTCGGCCTCTCCCGTCAGGCCGCTGCGATCATCAAGCAGAACTTCGCGGTCTCCATCGCGGTGATCGCCTTACTGCTGGTCGCGACGCTCGCGGGCTGGGCGGGGATCGGCGCTGCCGTTCTGCTGCACGAAGGCAGCACGATGGTCGTGGTGATCAACTCGTTACGGCTGCTGGCGTACGCGAGGTAGTCGCCGACGTTCCGGATAACCAGAGCAGCGACGCGCCCGTGAAGAACGCACTTGACTCTGGACCACACTCCAGGGTCAATACTGGCGCCATGACTGGTGAGTCACCGGAATGCTGCTGCCCGCCGGCCGGGGCGCACGTGGAGGCGCTGCACTGTCCGCAGAGCCAGACTCGGGGCATGCGCGTGCCGCTGGACACCGTCAAGGCGCTGCTGCGGGACACAGCGATGCGGCGGCTGACGCTGTCGGAACACGCCTTCTGTCCGAATCCGGACTGCCCGGTCGTGTATTTCACCGCAGACGGCGACGTGTATCTCTCCACCGACATCCGGGTGTCCGTGTGGCAGAAGGAGCCGTTCGGGGCGCGGACCGTCTGCTACTGCTTCGGCGAGAACGAGGCCGACATGCGAAACGAGATCGAGCGCACCGGGACGTCCGAGGCGGTGGCGCGCGTCCGGGCTCATATCAAGGCCCAGCGCTGTGCCTGCGAAGTGCGTAACCCGCGCGGCGCGTGCTGCCTTGGAGACGTGACCGACGCGGCGAAGCGTGTGGCAGCCGCGGCGGCCGTCGAAAGGTGAGTGTCATGGCGAGGCGCAACACAGCCGGTGAGAGCTATCAGATCGGCGAGCTCGCGGCCCGTGGCGGAGTGACGCCCGACACGCTGCGCTATTACGAGCGCCTGGGCCTGTTGCCCGAGGCCCCGCGAACCGACGGCGGCTTCCGTTTGTATTCCGAAGCGGCGCTGGACCGGTTGCGCTTCATCAAGCAGGCGCAGACCCTCGGGCTCACCCTCCACGAGGTGGGCGATCTGGTCCGCTATCAGGACAACGGCGGCGTCCGACGGTGCCGGCAGGTGCGCGATTTGCTGCGGGCGAAGCTCGAAGACCTGCAGCACAAGCTGACGGAGCTCGAAGCGTTCAAGCAGACGCTGGCCGGCTTTCTCGAGGACTGCGAGCGTGCGCTGGCAGAGACCAACCAGACATCCCGGCGCACCGATCCGGAGTGTCCGGTCATTGAAACCCTGAGGTCGAAACGCTCATGAAGACGATGGTGGCCTCGGTCATCGCGGCCGTGGGGGCGTCGGCGTGCTGTCTGGGTCCGGTGGTGTTCTCGCTCGCGGGCGCCGGTGCCATGGGCGCTGCCTCCGTCCGGCTCGAGCCGCTGCGGCCGTTCATGCTCGCGCTGACGGGCGTGCTGCTGGCTGGCGCCTTCTACAGCGTGTACCGACGTCCCGCCGACGCCGCCTGTGACGCGAACGGCGTCTGTCCGCCCCATCGGAATCGGCGCGCGAAGCAGCTGCTCTGGGTGGCGACGGTGATCGTCATTCTGCTGGCGGCGTTTCCGTACTACGTCGGGTGGTTCATTTGAATCGAGGAGGTCCCATGTCTGTGAAATCCATGCTTGCCGTCACGGCGGTGCTTGCGGGCGTCGGCGTCGCCAGTGTCGTGCGGCCTGCGGCCACGCCGCAGGCGCAGGTCGCCGAGCAGCCCGCGCGCGCCGAGACCTGCCGGCTGAAGGTCTCCGGCATGACGTGCGCCGGCTGCGAGGTAGCCGTCCGGATGGCAGCAAAGAGCGTCGACGGCGTCACCGACGTGGTCGTCAGCCACAAGACGGGGCGTGCCGACGTGACCTACGACCCGGCCAAGTCGACGCCGTCGGCGGTCGCCAAGGCGATCACGGACGGGTCCGGCTTCAAGGCGGACGTCGATTCCAGGAAGGATCAGTGAGTCGCAGCGCCGACCTTGAATCCCGGGATCATCAAGATGACCGCCGACACGGATTCGCACGAAGTGCTCGCGTCGGCATGGTAGGGCATGGTGTCGGCGAGATGATTAACGAGGCCGCGATGGCGATGCGCTTTCGCGCGACCCTCCACGAGTTCATCTTCCTGTTGCACGTCTTCTCAACGATGGCGGAGGCGCTCAAGACCGTGCCCTCTCGCGCTTCAAGAATCCCGCGAAGTTGTCGTGCTGCGCGGAATAGGTTCGCTGGCGTCAGCCTGGCAAGTCGTTGCACGCACGCCCTCTCCACCCTTCCGCACGGGGTCAGCAGCCTCGGCATCTCTTGACCTTGTACCAAGGTACAGGGTTCATACTGCGGCAAGAGGCGATACATGCAGACGGGCGAGGTGGCGGCGCGGGCTGGGGTCAACATCCAAACACTGCGGTACTACGAGCGCCGCGGGCTGCTCGGGCGGCCGCCGCGCACGGCGTCCGGCTACCGACGCTACTCCGAGGACGCGGTGCGAATCGTTCGGTTCGTCAAGCGCGCACAGGAACTCGGCTTCACGCTCGACGAAGCCGAGCAGCTCCTGCGGTTGCGACGTGTGAGCCCGGCGCGGCAATCCTCGGTTCGATCGCTTGCCGCGGCGAAGGTTGCGGACATCGAGTCGAAGATGCGGCAACTGGCGGCCATGCGCGCGGCGTTGCAGCAGATGCTCTCGGCCTGTTGCGGCGATGGTGCCCTCGAATGCCCGATCCTCGAGGCCCTAGAGCGAGATGGTGAGGCCTGACATCTCCGGCACCGATCGTTCGAGCGGGCGGGCAGCGCTCGTCGCTGCGCTGGCTGCCGGCGCCGGCTTCCTCACGCGGCCATGTTGCGTCCTGCCGGCGCTCCTGGCATTCGGAGGCACCGGTTCGGCCGCCATGGCTCAGACCCTCGCGGCCCAGCGCCCGGCGCTTCTCGTCGTGAGCGCCGGCCTGGTCGGCGCCTCGATCTGGATGAACGTGCGGCTGCGCGCGCGGCCGCTCAACAAGTGGCTCACCGCCGTCGCCGCCGCAGCATCGTTCGCCCTGGCGTCCGGTTTCGAGTGGTTCCTACACGACTGATAAGGAGGTCCTATGGCATTTCAACAAGGCGAGAAGTATCGCTGCCCCGATCCGGCATGTGGGTGCGAGATTGAGGTGACGAAGGGAGCCGCTGCAGGGAAGGGTGGCGCTCTCAACCCCCGCTGCTGCTGCGGCAAGGAGATGCAGAAGGTCCAGTGATGCAGACCAGTACCGTGCTCGCGCTCGCGGCCGTCGTCGCGATCGTGCTACTGGCGGCGGTGTGGCCGCGAGCTGCCGCCCCGCGCCAGGCAGGCACCGTCGGCGCAGCGGCGCAACTGAAAGTCGACGGGATGGCCTGCGGGGCATGCTCCGCCCGCGTCGAACGGATCGCGCTCCAGGTGGAGGGTGTGCAGGAAGCCGTCGTCCACCTGGAAGAAGGGCACGCCCGGATCGTCTACGATCCGGCTCGAACGACTCCGGCGGTCGTCGCCCGGCGAATCGCCGACGCGGGATTCAAGACCGGGGTTCTGCCATGAGCACGAGGCGGGCCGCCGCCGTGTGTTGCGTGGCGGCCCTGACCTTCTCGCCGGGATCCGGGTTCGCCTCGGGTCACGGTCCTGTCTTCGGCCTGACGACGCCGACCAACGCCAAGGGCGCGTGGGCGCTCGATTTCGGCGTCATGGGCCGGGCCGGCGACGGCGAGGATGGGGCGATGGCGCGGGCGATGCTGACGTACGGCTTCACCGAAGACACCCAACTCTCGGTGTCGGCGCCGCTGGTCTTCGCCTCAGGGCCGTTTCCGCCTGCCCGGGGCACCGCGATGATGCCCGGCAGCGGCGACTTCGAGGCGATCGGGGCGTGGCGGTTCCATCGACGCGGGACGGCCGTCGGCCGGCGGGTCGAGAGCACCGCCTACGCGGGCCTCATCGTGCCCGGTCCGCAGCGACCAGCCGGAATGGCCGGCGACCTGCAGCGGGCGCCGGGGCTCTACACGGCCGTTGCGACCGGCGTCGCCTCGCGCAGCCACTACGTCTGGGCTGGCATCGGGTATACGCGGTTCGCGGAACGCGACGGCGATCGCCGGCCCGACATCTTCACCTATAGCGCGGTGTGGGGGTACCGGCCGCCTTCGCTGCGCAAGGAGTATCCCCACTGGGACTGGCGCCTATTCGTTGAACTGACCGGCGAACGGTCGGCGGACCTGCGTAGAGCGGGCGTGGCGCATCCAGGCACGAGTGGGCACCAGGTCTTGCTCGGTCCGACGGCGCTGGGGATTTACCGGAACTACGCCATCGAAGGTGGCGTGCAGTTCCCCGTCTACCGGGATGTCGGTGCCCGGTTGCAGCGGGAGACCGTCCGATATGCCGTCAACGTCAGCTACTTCTTCTGAGAGGATCCGAACGATGCGCACACGAACCGTCTTGTCTCTCTTCGCCGCCGCGCTCTTCGGCGCCGCCGAGGCACGCGCCGAGTATCGACAGATCGATCTGTCGATCTTTGGCATGGATTGAGCCATCTGTGCTCACGCCGTGCGCGTGACCATGGAGAAGCTGCCAGGCGTCGAGTCTGCAGCGGTGAAGCTCAACGAAGGGCGCGCCGTGCTTGCGTTGAGGCCCGAGAACACGTTGACGCTCGGGCAGATCCGAGAGAGCGTCCGTCGGAACGGCTTCACGCCGCGTGAGGCCCGTGTCACAGCGACCGCCGAAGTCGTTTCAGGCAATCCTTTGCGGCTAAGAGTGACCGGCACTCAGGACGAATACGACGTTCGCGGAACGCCTGCGCTCGAGCAGCAGATCCGGGCGGCCGGCAGTCGTCCCATCATCGTGGAAGGCACGATCTCGGTCGGGAATGATCCAAAGAACCCGCCAGTGTTGCAGGTGACAAGTGTCAAGCCCGTCACACGCTAGCAGGCAACCCCGATCGGCCCTCTCGGCGCCGTCGCTCGAACGCACACGAGGCCGCATGCTGGGATGGGTGTCGTTGTTCACGTCCGCCGGAACGCTCGTCTGCTGTGCGCTGCCATCGCTGTTGGTGCTGGTCGGCCTGGGCGCGACCGTCGCGTCACTGCTCAGCGCCGCTCCCTGGTTGGTCACCCTGTCGCAGCACAAGGGGTGGGTCTTTGGGGGCGCGGGGCTGTTGATGGCCTTGAACGTTGTCTACGTCTATGGCCTGACACCGCGCCTGCGCGCTGCACATCGGACGTGTCCATCCGACGACGCCGGCAGCCCCTGTGGACCTGCGGAGCGGTTCACTCGCGTGATGCTGTGGACATCGGTCGCGCTCTACGGCGTCGGCGCCTTCACCGCATACGGTCTGGGATGGTTGCTCACATGACATGTAACATCCAGCGGGCCGCAGTAAACCACGCATCGAGCGTCCCGCCGTCACTGCACGACGACGACCCCCTTGAGCATGTTCATCCCACACGAGAAGGTAATATCCCCGGCCTTGGCCGGCGTGAACTCAATCGTCACGGGAGTATTGAGTGGCAGTGTCCGCTTGACACCGAGAGACGGAACCACCACCTCGGTGCCGCAGGTGTTGTCCGTCGTCCTGGTGATGATGAGCCGGGCGGGAACGCCAGCCTGAAGGGTGACCCTCGCTGGCTCGAAACCCTGCTCCGTGACGGCCACGCGCGCCGACTGAACCGCGTCCGCACCCTGACCCGTTCTTGCCGCCGGCGCTGGGGGTGCCGAGGCGGCCGTTGAACCTGGCCGCAACCCGAGGCGCTCGCGCTCTGCGCGCAGGGCAAAGCTCCCGTCGGTCACGACCAGATCGCCTGGCTGAACACCGGCCGTGACTTCGACGCGGTCGCCTGACCCGGTGCCGAGGCTGACCTCGCGTTCAAGGAAGCGGCCGGGCTCATTGGCATTCGCCAGATACACAACCGTCCGGCTCCCAACGTTCTGGACAGCGGTTCGAGGCACTAGCGCCGATGGTGATGCAGAGTCTGCAGCAATCGCGACGTCGGCATACATGCCCAGTCGCAAATCGCCCCGAGGGTTGGGCACCTCGACTCGCAGCTTGGCTGTGCGCGTCGCTGAGCTCACTTGCGGATCGATGTAGCTGACCCGGCCACGAACCGTCAGATCCGGATAGGCGGGCGTTGTCACCACGGCTGGACTGCCCACGCGCACACGGGAGAAGTCGCGCTCGTAGACCTCCCCCACCACCCAGACCGATGCGAGGTCGATCACGGTGAACAACTCGGTCGCCGGATCGACGTTCAGGCCGATGTTCGCTGTTCTCTCGGTGACCACGCCATCGAGCGGAGCTGGCACGTGGCTGGTGGCGTCAACAGCTTTTCCGGAGTCGAGCGCGGCAATGGCGGACGCCGGCAGTCCCAGAAGATCGAGTTCAGCTCGCGCCGCTTGAACCGCGGCTGTCTGTGCGGCGTGTTCGGCATGAATGCGCTCAAGCTCCTGCCGGCTGGCCGAACCGATCTCGACCAGCTTCTGCGTTCGCTGAAGCTCGCGGTCGTGAGCCTCGAGCATCGCGCGCACCGACACGTATCGCGTCTGGGCTTCGGCCAGAGGCGGACTGTAGATTCGGGCCATCGTCTCGCCGCGCCGTACGCGATCGCCGAGCTCGGCTGACACATGCGTCACCCGTCCGCCCACGAGCGGCGTGACGATCACCTGCCGATAGGCATTTGGCTCCACGACTGCCGGCAGGCGTAGCTCGAGACTGGACGTACCACGTGCGACCGGCTCGACCACGATCCCTGCCCGTTGAGTGGCGTCTTCGGAAAGCGTCACCTGCACATCGGGCAGCGGTGCATCGGCCGCCGTCGTGTCAGACGCGGCCCCGCTACCGGAGACGGCAGCTGGTGCTGAGCGGTCGGCGGCACCTGCAGGCATCGCGGGTCCACTGTCGCCGCCCGCGCGGCCGAGCCGAAGTCCCACGTAGGCAGCCCCGGCGCCCGACAAGAGAAGGCCAAGGGCGGCGAGCGCCGCAACATTCCGATTCA
>DATFCF010000907.1:0-2063 GCA_035253445.1 Mycobacterium sp. | reverse complement strand
AGCCCAACTGCACCTTTCAGATCTGCAACCAGCCCGCGATTCTCGGGTTCCGTTTGCACGATCTGCTGACCGGCGAAAACGTTGCCGCAGAGGTGACGCAAAGTTACGAGCAGGCATGGTCGCAACTGGGTGGCAGACTGGATTCGACGGGCCATTACAACATGTTCCTCGCGCAGGATTCCCGCACCGTTTACCCAAACGAGGCGAAAGCCCCGTGGGTCGACGCATGGTGCGGGACATTGATGAACATGTGGAACAGGGACTTCGTTCGAGCGAATTATCCTCAGCAGATCAAAACCCTGCTGATTGACGGTCCTGATGGAACGAAGTCCGTCAAACCGTCGCCGAAGCTCGAGTTGATGGGGCAGACGCTCATCGCCGATTCGTGTGATTTCGGCTGGGTGGCGACGTGGGCGTCCGAGATGGGCGATACCGCGACACTGGACGGCATCCTCGGTCACGCTGACCGCTATATGAATCCGACATGGCGCGACGGCGGACTGTATTACCCGCGAAACGATACAGAATGCGATGAGAACGGTAACCGCACTGAACTCGAGCCGTTGAGTGGCAACGTCCTGTTGGGATATGCGCGGTTGAATGTGCCGGATGGCATATGGAAGTTGTACAACGAGTCCTGGCGGCCCGGCCACTTCACCGAACCGGCGTTGACGGTCGTCGCCGCCGACATCGCTGTGAGCCAAGCGCGGTTCACGCCGGCATCCCACATATTGGCTTTCCAAGTGCAGCGACACGGCGACCGACGCGGCGATGGTTCGATCATCCTCGGAAACGTCGCGGACCGGGAGCGGTGGGCGTTGCGGGAAGGCGGCGTCGTCCTAGCCACCGGTCAAGCGGGCGAATCACCGCAGCTTGAGTCCGACAGTGCTCAGGGGGTCGAGATCCAACGCGTCGCTGAAGGCATTCAGATACGGATACCCGCCGGCGCACCGCGCACTTTCGAACTTGAAGTGTCGCCGCCGAGGTGATTCGACGATGAATGAGCCCCATGGCACCGTTGCCAGGCATTACGTCGAAGGAACCTTCGATCTGATCGACCATGACGGGCGCGCGGTGAGTACGCGGACCTACGGTGGCAAGCACATGTTGGTCTTCTTCGGGTTCACCCATTGCAAGATGGTGTGCCCACGAGCGTTATCCCGGCTGTCGGCGGTACTCGATCGCCTTGGCCCGCTCGCCGACCGCATCCAGCCGCTGTATGTGACAGTCGACCCGCAGCGGGACACCCCCGAGGTGATGAAAGAGTTTCTGTCGTCCTCGTATCCCCGCTTCACAGGCCTGACAGGGTCGGCGCAGCAGATCGAGCTGGCCAAGAAATCCTTTCGTGTGTTCTCCACCGAGGTCGCCGATCCCGACGATCCGGACAGCTACCAGATGCCGCATACGGCTTTCACCTACGTCCTCGGCCCGGATGGGGCATATCAGACGCACTTCACCGACGCGGTCGATGAAGATGAGTTGGTCACGCGCCTCTCCTCGATTCTGCAGTGATCCGGCCCGGCTACCGCGTGATGGGAGGAAGATGAAGTGGCCCTCGGCATCGAAACTCTCCCGGGGGTAACTGGGGTAAAGATGGCATCTGACCGGTCCGGAAGCCAGGCGGCGACCAAACGCCGTCCGGAGATCGAACTTGCGTGGCGTCGCGCCAAGTTGAGCGGACTGGATCCTGGAATGGACGTCCGCGAGACGGCCATCACTGATGTCGAAAAGCGCAGCAGCCTTTCCATCGCGGCTGGACCGGTCTTGGACGAGATGGTCGATGAACTGGCGGACACACGATTTTCGATTCTCCTTGCGGACCGGACGTCACGCATCATCGACCGCCGCGTCAACAACCGAGCGAGCGGACGCGCCCTTGATCGCGTCCTCGCCGTTCCGGGATTCCAGTACCTCGAAGAATTGAGCGGGACAAACTCCCTGGCTACGACGTTCGAGCTGCGCCGGCCGATCTCTGTCACCGGGGAGGAACACTTCCTCGAAGCCCTGCGGTGTTTCTGTTGCTACGGTGCGCCGATCATCCATCCGGTGACCCACCGGCTGGA
>DATFCF010000906.1:0-9285 GCA_035253445.1 Mycobacterium sp. | reverse complement strand
TGATCGCAGGCGTGGCGGCGCCGTGGCTGGCGGCCAGGGCGGCTGCCGCCGCGGAACTAGTTGCCACACAGCACCATTCCGGTCGCGACGTCGCAGTGATGCTCGCTCTGGAACATGCCCCAGAGCTGCGGGTCAGCGGACGGCTCGACGACGTCATCGCCGAGGCCGAACGCCGGAACCGGGACTGGGGGCACGCAACCGACCGGGCGGCAGCGCCGGCAGCGCTCGCCGCTGCCGCGCCGACGTTGGCCATGGGCGTCAGCGTGCTCGGCGCCGCCGTCGCAGCGATCTGGATCGCGGACTCGGCCGCGCCGATGACCTTGGCGATCCTGATGTTGTTGCCGCTGGCGGCTTTCGAGGCGACTGCCGCGCTGCCGGGCGCCGCCGTGCAACTGACCCGCTCACGCATCGCCGCCCGCCGACTGCACGATCTCACTGCGCCAGACAGTGACTTGCGTCCGCGGCCCCAGGCGGCGTCCGTCGACCTGGAACCGGGCGGCCGGCTCGTCGTCACCGGACCCAGCGGCGCAGGCAAGACGACGCTACTGATGTCCATGGCCGAAAATCCCACGAAAGCAGCGTTTTTCGCAGAGGATGCACACCTGTTCGCCACCACCGTTCGCGATAACCTGCTTGTGGCCCGCGGCGACGCGACCGACGACGAACTACGAAATGCCCTGCGGCGGGTGGGCCTTGGCGAGTGGCTGGACGCATTGCCCGACGGGCTGTCCACGGTGCTCGTCGGCGGTGCGGCGGCGGTTTCGGCAGGCCAGCGCCGGCGGCTACTGCTGGCCCGGGCACTGATCTCGACGGCACCCACGGTGCTGCTCGACGAACCAACCGAGCATCTCGACGCCACTGACGGCAGGCAGATCCTGACCGAACTACTCACCCCCGACGGGCTTTTCCCCGCCGACCGTACCGTCGTCGTCGCCACCCATCACCTGCCCGGCGGGTTTCACTGTCGGACACTCGACCTCGCCGTCGGCGGGTAATCTCAGCGCCATGGGCAGTTATCCGCCGCCGCCCCCGCCGCCGTACGCCGGTTACACGCCGCCGACCGCACCCAAGAACGGGCTCGGCGTCGCCGCGTTGGTGGTCGCGATCATCGCGCTGTTGTCGGTCGTGGGCGGTGTTGTGCTGGGCGTCGTCGCGATCATTCTCGGATTCCTCGGACGGGGACGGGCCAGGCGCGGCGAGGCGAACAACGGCGGCGTCGCAATCGCGGGCATCGTGCTGGGATTCCTCAGCATCATCGAAGCGATCGTCGTGATCGGCTTAGCCGTGTGGGGATTCGACCGGGCCGGCGGCACGGACTACGTCGACTGCCTGTCCAAGGCGGGCAACGACGAGCAGGCCATCCAGCAGTGCGCCGACCAGTTCCGTGGCCGCATCGAGAACGAGTTCAGCATCACCGTCACGCCGACGCCCTAACTCGGCTTGGCGCCTGGGAAGTACTTGACGATGCCTTCCTGGACCACCGTCGCCAGCAGCTGACCGGATCTGTCGAAGAAGTGGCCGGTCCCGAGGCCGCGCGATTCGGCAGCCACCGGCGAGGAGGTCGAGTACAGCACCCATTCGTCGAACCGAACAGGACGGTGAAACCACACCGAGTGGTTCATGGTGACCGCGAAGATCCGGTCGAAGCCCCACGACAGCCCGTGAGTGGTGATGATCGAGTCGAGCACGGTGGTGTCCGACGAATACACCAGGGCGGCGGCGTGCAGAATCGGATCCTCGGGCATCGTGCCCCTGGCTTTCATCCAGACCCGGTTGTAGTCAAGGCGCTCCCCCTTGTCGCGCATCACCCAGGCGGGGTCGTTGGTGTAGCGCCAGTCGATCGGCCGCAGGGCGTTGACGAAATGCGGGACCACGTCCTCGTATCCGCGCAGGAGCTCATCGACGTCCGGCACCGACATCGGATCGTCCAGGTGGGGCGGCTCGATGCCGTGCTCGAGGCCGCGACCGCCGTTCATGTACGAGATCATCGCCGTGGTGAGCAATTCGCCGTCCTGCATGACATCGACGCGGCGGTTGGCGAAACGCCGCTCATCACGCAGCGCAAAGACGTGGAATTCCAGATCCTTTGCGGGATCGCCGCCCGCGATGAAGTGCGCCGACAACGCGCTTGGCGACAGGTCGTGGTGGAGCGTGGAACTGGCGGCGACGAAGGACTGGGCCATCATCTGCCCGCCGAATGTGCGTACCGGATTCTTGCTCGGGTGCGAGCCGACGAAGAGGTCGTCTCTTATCCGGTTGAGGTCGAGTATCCCCAGCAGCTCTTCGAGGTCTGCCGTTGACAAGTGGCCTCCTGGTTCAGTTGTCGGACTAATCAACGCGGCTGGCGCCGCTTGATCGATGTCCGACTAGACGTCTTCCTCCCCGATCCGGTGCACATGGATCAGATTCGTGGAGCCTACTGTGCCCGGTGGGGCGCCAGCGACGATGACGATCAGATCGCCGCGCTTGTAGCGACCGAGCTCGAGCAGCGACTTGTCGACCTGGCGGATCATGCCGTCAGTGGTTTGAATGTGGGGCACGATGAACGTCTCGGTGCCCCAGGTCAACGCCAGCTGGCTGCGCACCTCGGGCAACGACGTGAACGCGAGCAGCGGCAGCGGGGTGTGCAACCGAGCGAGCCGGCGCACGGTATCCCCCGACTGGGTGTAGGCCACCAGCGCCTTGGCGTCCAACCGCTCGCCGATGTCGCGGGCGGCGTAGGAGATGACGCCTCGCTTGGTGCGAGGCACGTGGGTGAGCGGCGGCACCACCACCGAGGTTTCCTCGACCGCGCAGATGATGCGCGCCATCGTCTTGACCGCTTCGAGCGGATACTTGCCGACCGACGTCTCACCGGAGAGCATCACCGCGTCGGCGCCGTCGAGGACCGCGTTGGCGACGTCGGACGCCTCGGCGCGAGTGGGACGTGAGTTCTCGATCATCGACTCCAGCATCTGCGTGGCGACGATGACGGGTTTGGCGTTCTCCCTTGCCATTTGGATGGCACGCTTCTGCACCAGCGGTACCGCTTCGAGCGGCAGCTCGACGCCCAGGTCGCCGCGCGCGACCATGATCGCGTCGAAGGCGAGCACGATGGCCTCGAGGTTGTCGATGGCTTCCGGCTTTTCGAGCTTGGCGATGACCGGTACGCGGCGACCGACACGGTCCATCACCTCGTGGACGAGTTCGATATCCGCGGGCGAGCGGACGAACGATAGCGCGACCAGGTCGACGCCGAGCCGCATGGCGAACTCGAGGTCTTCGATGTCCTTTTCCGACAGCGCAGGCGCCGACACGTTCATGCCGGGCAGCGACATGCCCTTGTTGTTGCTGACGGCGCCGCCCTCGGTGACGGTGCACACCACGTCGTTGCCGTCGATCTTGTCGACAACAAGACCGACGTTGCCGTCGTCGACCAGAACCCGGTCGCCGGGCGTGGCGTCCTCGGCCAGCCGCTTATAGGTGGTGGACACCCGGTCGTGGGTGCCTTCGCAGTCGTCGATGGTGATCCGCACGGTCTCACCGTCGGCCCAGTACGTGGGACCGGAGGCGAACCGCCCGAGCCTGATCTTGGGGCCCTGCAGGTCGGCGAGGATGCCTACCGCGCGTCCGGTCTGGTCGGAGGCGGTGCGCACGCGCTTGTAGTTGTCCTCGTGGTCGCTGTAATCGCCGTGGCTGAAGTTGAGCCGCGCGACGTCCATCCCGGCCTCGACCAGAGTCCTGAGGGCCTCGTCACTTGCGGTGGCCGGGCCGAGGGTACAGACGATCTTTCCGCGTCTAGTCACGTCTGCTGAGCATAGTCGTGAATCGGTTCAGACGACGGCCAGAGGCAACGCGCCCGGCTTCACCGGCTCGGGCAGATCGGACTCTCCCATCAGGTACGCATCGACGGCGTGCGCTGCGCTGCGGCCCTCGGCGATGGCCCAGACGATCAGCGACGCGCCGCGATGGGCGTCACCACAGACAAACACGCCAGGTGCCTCTGTCTGCCAATCTGAGCCGCAGGGCAACGCGCCCCGCTTGTTGAGTTTGAGGCCGAGACCCTCCAGCAGCGGCATGTGCTCGACGCCGTCGAAGCCGATGGCCAGGAGAGCCAATTCACAGGGAATTTCCAGCGACTGCCCGACCGGGGTGATGCGCCGCCGGCCCGCGGCATCACGCTCGACCTTCACCTCGGCGATCTCCATGGCGCGCACGTTGCCGTGTTCGTCGCCGAGAAAACGCTGCACCGCGACCTCATACCGGCGGTGACCGCCTTCGGCGTGCGCCGGCGACAGCCGAGTCCGCAGTACCAGCGGCCACGTCGGCCACGGCGACAGGGATTCGTCGCGGTACTCGGGGGGCTCGGGGTTGTAGTCCAGTTGCGTGACCGACGTCGCACCCTGGCGGTGTGCCGTGCCGAGGCAGTCGGCGCCGGTGTCGCCGCCGCCGATGATCACCACGTGCTTGCCGGCCGCGGTGATGAACCCCTCGTCGGCGATGCTGTCGCCTTCGCATTCCTTGTTCGCGGGCACCAGGTGCTCCATGGCCAGGTGCACACCCTTGAGGTGGCGGCCCTCCACCTCGTTGTCGCGTCCCCGCAGCGCCCCGACAGCCAGCACCACGGCGTCGTATTGGCCACGGAGTTGCTCGACGGTGAGATCGACACCGACCTCGGTTTCGGTGACGAAACGTGTTCCCTCTGCGCGCATTTGGGCCAGACGCTGGTTCAGCGTCGCCTTCTCCAGCTTGTACTCCGGAATGCCGTAACGCATCAGACCGCCGATCCGGTCGTCACGTTCGTAGACGGTGACGTCGTGACCGGCGCGGGTAAGTTGCTGGGCCGCAGCCAGTCCAGCGGGCCCTGAGCCGACGACGGCGACCTTCTTCCCGGTCGAGATGGCCGCGGGTTGCGGTTCGACGATGCCGTACATCCATGCGTGGTCGGCGATCGTCTGCTCGATGCGCTTGATGGTGACGCTGCCGCCGGTCTGCTCCTCGCCGATGGACAGCACGCAGGCGGCCTCGCATGGTGCCGGGCATAGCCGGCCGGTGAACTCGGGGAAGTTGTTGGTGGCATGCAGGCGGTCGCTGGCCGCGTCCCAGCGGCCGCGCCTGACGAGGTCGTTCCACTCGGGAATCAGGTTGCCGAGCGGACAGCCCGCGGTTCCGGAGTGGCAGAACGGGATTCCGCAGTCCATGCAGCGGCCCGCCTGCTGCGAGACCTCGCCTGCGCGTTCGTGGGGATCCTGGCGCTCGTAGACCTCGTGCCAGTCGCCGACCCGCTCGTCGACCGGCCGCTTTGCCGCGTCGACCCTGGGTATCTTCAGAAAGCCGGTCGGGTCAGCCACGGCTGGCCTCCATGATCGCGGTGTCGACGTCGCGACCCTCCCGCTTGGCCACCAAGGTGGCTTCCAGGACGCGCTGGTAGTCGCGGGGCATGATCTTGGTGAATTGTGCGCTGCGCCTTGGCCAGTCGGACAGCACCGAGGTGGCCAGGGTGCTACCGGTGAACTGGGCGTGCCTGGCGATGACGTCGTGCAGCCACGTCAGATCCTCGGGCTCGAGGCGCTGCAGCTCCACCATTTCCGGGTTGACCCGTTTCGGGTCGAGACCGAGCACGAACGCGATGCCGCCGGACATTCCGGCCGCCATGTTGCGTCCCGTCTTGCCCAGCACCACGACCCGGCCGCCGGTCATGTACTCGCAGGCGTGATCGCCGACGCCCTCGACCACGGCCAGCGCGCCGGAGTTGCGGGCACAGAAGCGCTCCCCCACCCGGCCGCGCAGAAACACCTCGCCGGAGGTGGCGCCGTAGAGCAGCGTGTTGCCGGCGATGACGTTGTCCTCGGCAAGGAAGAGCACGTCGTCCTCGGGCTTGACGATGACACGCCCACCCGAAAGGCCCTTGCCGACATAGTCGTTGGCGTCTCCGATGAGTTCGAGGGTGATTCCTGGCGGCAGGAACGCGCCGAGGGACTGGCCCGCAGATCCGGTCAGCGTGATGTGGATGGTGTCGTCGGGCAAACCCTGGGCGCCGTAGCGGCGCGTCACCTCGGAACCGAGCAGGGTGCCGACCGTACGGTTGACGTTGCGCACGGGCAACTCGAGCCGGACCGGGTGCGCATCCTCGAGAGCGCCCTCGGCCAACTGGATGAACGTGCGGTCCAGGGCTTCGTCGAGACCATGGTCCTGTGCTCGTAAGCGCCGCCTCTGAGTCAGCTTGGCGCCATGGGCGTCGGTCGGCACGGCGAAGATCGGGGTCAGGTCCAGCCCCTTGCTCTTCCAGTGGGCCAGACCTTTGTCTGTGTCGAGCATCTCGGCGTGGCCGACGGCCTCGTCGATGCTGCGGAACCCGAGTTCGGCCAGGTAGCGCCGGATGTCCTCGGCGATGAACCGGAAGTAGTTCTCGACGAACTCGGGCTTGCCATTGAATCGTGCTCGTAGCTGCGGGTTTTGGGTGGCCACGCCGACGGGGCAGGTGTCGAGGTGGCAGACGCGCATCATGATGCAACCTGCGACCACCAGCGGCGCGGTGGCGAAGCCGTACTCCTCGGCGCCGAGCAGTGCGGCGACGATGACGTCGCGGGCGGTGCGCATGCCACCGTCGCACTGCACTGTGATGCGGTCCCTCAACCCGTTGAGCACGAGGGTCTGCTGGGTGTCGGCAAGGCCGATCTCCCATGGTGCGCCTGCGTGTTTGAGGCTGGTCAGCGGTGCGGCACCGGTGCCGCCGTCATACCCGGAGATCAGCACGACGTCGGCGTGCGCCTTGGACACGCCCGCCGCGACGGTACCGACGCCGACGCTGCTGACGAGCTTGACGTGGATGCGCGCGTCTTCGTTGGCGTTCTTCAGGTCGTGGATGAGCTGGGCGAGGTCTTCGATGGAGTAGATGTCGTGGTGCGGGGGCGGTGAGATGAGGCCGACGCCGGGCGTGGAGTGCCGCGTCTTGGCGATGTTCGGGTACACCTTGTAGCCAGGAAGCTGGCCGCCCTCACCGGGTTTGGCACCTTGGGCCATCTTGATCTGGATGTCGGAGGCGTTGACCAGGTAGTCGCTGGTGACGCCGAACCGCCCGGACGCGACCTGCTTGACGGCGCTTCGCCGTTTCGGATCGTAGAGACGGTCAACATCCTCGCCGCCTTCACCGCTGTTCGACCTTCCGCCGAGGTTGTTCATGGCGATCGCCATGGTTTCGTGGGCCTCGGCGGAGATGGAGCCGTAACTCATTGCGCCGGTGTTGAACCGGGTGAGGATGGAGTCAACGGGTTCCACGTCTTCCAGCGGCACGGGTGGACGCAGACCCTTGTTGAACTCGAACAACCCCCTCAGGGTGCCGCCTTCGCGGGACAGCCGATTCACTTCCTCGGAGTACTGAGTGAAGATGTCGTGGCGGCCGGTGCGGGTCGAATGCTGAAGCAGGAAAACCACTTCGGGGGTGAACAGGTGCAGCTCGCCCTCGCGACGGAACGCGTATTCGCCGCCGACCTCGAGGCGGCGGTGCACCCGTTCGGTGGGGTTCTCCGGGTAGGCCCGGCGATGGCGCAGCTTGACCTCTTCGGCGAGGACGTCGAGCCCGGCCCCGCCGAGTTGGGTTGGCGTGCCGGTGAAGTACTCGTTTACGACGTCGCGGTCGATGCCGACGGCCTCGAAAACCTGGGCCGCGGTGTAGGAGGCGACGGTGGAGATGCCCATCTTGCTCATCACCTTCATCACGCCCTTGCCGAGTGCTTTGAGGTAGTTGCGCACAGCCGCGGCCGTCTCGATGCCGGTGAGTTCGCCTTCGCGGATGAGGTCTTCGATCGACTCGAAGGCCAGGTACGGGTTGACGGCGGCCGCACCGAAGCCGATGAGCATGGCGATGTGGTGGACTTCGCGGGCGTCACCGCTCTCGACGACCAGCGCGACGGTGGTGCGTTCCTTGGTGCGTACCAGATGGTGGTGCACCGCGGAGACGGCAAGCAGCGACGGAACGGGCGCCTTGGTGTGGTCGGAATCGCGGTCCGAAATGACCAGTGTGCGTGCGCCTTTCGCAATGGCGTCGCTTGCTCTCAGCCGCAGATCCTCGAGCGCGTCGGCGAGGCCTTCGCCGCCGCGTTCCACGTCGTAGAGGGCCCGCAGGACCGCGGTCTTGAGACCGGGGTGCTCCCCGTCGTCGTTGATGTGGACGATCTTGTTGAGCTCGTCGTTGTCGAGGACCGGCCAGCGCAGCACGATCTGGCGGCAGGACGCGGCGGTCGGTTCGAGGAGGTTCTGCTCGGGGCCCATGACGCGGGACATGGAGGTGACGACTTCTTCGCGGATCGCATCGAGCGGCGGGTTGGTCACCTGCGCGAAGAGCTCGACGAAGTAGTCGTAGAGCAGCCGGGACCGCTGGGAGAGCACCGCGGTCGGGGTGTCGGTGCCCATCGAGCCCAGCGGTTCGGCGCCGGATGCCGCCATCGGCGTGAGCAGGATGCGCAGGTCCTCCTCGGTGTAGCCGAACGAGATCTGTCTGCGCACCACGGATTCGTGGTTGGGCTGAAGACGGGCGCGGTCAGGCAGGGTCTTCAGGTCGAGCAGACCGGCGTGCAGCCATTCGCCGTAGGGCTCCTGTCCGGCCAGGCTCTCCTTGATCTCGTCGTCCGAGACGATGCGGCCGGCGGCGGTGTCGATGAGGAACATCTTGCCGGGCTGCAGACGGCCCTTCGCGACGATCTCGGCGGACGGCACGTCGAGCACGCCGCTCTCACTGGCCAGGATGACGCGGTCGTCGATGGTGCGCCACCAGCGTCCGGGCCGTAACCCATTGCGGTCCAACACCGCTCCGACCAGGGTGCCGTCGGTGAAGGTCACGCATGCCGGACCGTCCCAGGGTTCCATCAGGGAGGCGTGGAACTGCCAGAACGCCCGCTCCGCGGCGTCCATGGTGGTGTTGTTCTCCCACGCCTCGGGGATCATCATCAGCACGGCGTGGGGCAGGCTGCGGCCGCCGAGGTGCAGCAGTTCGAGCACCTCGTCGAAGGACGCGGAGTCGGAGGCTTCCGGCGTGCAGATCGGCGAGAGCCGGGACATCTCGCCAGGGATGTTCGTGCTTTTCAGCATCGCTTCGCGGGCATGCATGCGATTGCGGTTGCCGCGCACGGTGTTGATTTCGCCGTTGTGCGCCACGAAGCGGAAGGGGTGGGCCAATGGCCAGGACGGGAACGTGTTGGTGGAGAAGCGGCTGTGCACGATGGCCAGCGCCGACTCCATGCGCTCGTCGAGCAGGTCGGGGAAGAACACGTCGAGCTGCTCGGTCGTGAGCATGCCCTTGTAGACGAG
>DATFCF010000905.1:0-4084 GCA_035253445.1 Mycobacterium sp. | reverse complement strand
CTTCCGGGTCCGCCGCCGTAGTGCTGCCCATCTCCAGTGACCCCGGAACGGCCTTGTCACTGTCCCGCACCACGTTCGTCAACGGCTTTGACTCTTCCTCATCCGGTGCTGCTTCTGCGATGACCGTGGTGGTAGTCGTGGACGTCGTCGAGGGCTCTGGCGAAGTGACATTCGTTATTCCCTCCTGGATCGCTCCAGGGATCTTTGCTGCTGTGGCGACGAGCTCGTTCGGCGGCGGGAACAGCCGGGCCGGCCGGTACTGGCTCGGATCGGCCGGGATCGGATTGCCGTTGTAGTAGGCGGAATCGACGAGGGCTTTCAGCAGCGGCTCGGTGAGGTCGGCGATCAGATCGCCGAACGGCACGACGTCACGAATGAGATTGGCCAGCGGCAACCCGTTGCTCGTGTACGTCACGTATGTGGTGTTGTCCCGTTTCGTCACATAGGCCGCGACGCGGTCACCGGGCGGCACCGGGCCACACTGCGCATCGGGACACGCCAGCACGACGTCGTTCTCGGTGATCCCGCACGTGTTCGCACCGCCGCAGGTCACATTCGGCTGACCGTTCACGTCGACGGGAAGATTCAGCTCGGCCTGGTTCAGGTGCCGATACAAGTAGCCGACGAGGGAGTTGACGGCGGCCAGAACGTTCCACACGTCGGCGGGCGCGTTCGAGTTGTAGTCGTACTCGTACGCGATTTCGACAACTCCCGCGGCGCTGTTGACGCTCGGCGTGGGGAACGGGTTCACCCCGATCAGCGCAAACCACGGGTACCGGGTGCCGAAGCCGCCGTCGGGCATGGCGACGTCGTTGTCGAGGACGAACAGCGTCTGATTCAGGAGCGGGTCGTTTCGGGCCGCCATCTCCCTGAGCAGCCAGCTGGCGTTCGCAGCCCCCCAGCCGGAGGTGAGGACGGCGTTGGGCTCACCGGCGTTGGCCTGCAGTGCCTCATAGATACCGGCAGGCCCACTGAAGAAGTTGACGTGCACGATGTCATCGCCAGTGGTGTTATACGGCGTTGCATTGAACTTGCCACCGAAGAAGTCCTCGGTACCGCTGCCGTCGGGGTGTGTCGAACTACCGACGACGATCAGGGCAGCAAGATCGACGAGTGGTGTCGATATCGACGCGGGCTGGGTCGCGGCAACCCCGGCGATGCTCGTCGCGACGCCGACCGCAGCGACGCCCATCGCCACTTTTTGCACATGCTTCATACCCGCTTTGCCCATGCTTGTCGTTTCTCCCCAAGGTCCGGGTAGCAACCTAACGCTTCAAAGGGGGTCTGCGAGTGAACTTTGGGTGACGCCGACTGAGTGCCGCGGCGTCGGCGACGAGTGCCCCCGGCACGACTCGAACGTGCGACACCGCGATCTGAAGGCGTCTGACGGGTTCACCGGCAACGCTAAGGCCTCCGCTTGGTACTGCGGGCTCAGGGCGTCAACGTCTCGAGACAGGTACAACCGTCGCCTCCGAGGTCAAGAAAAGCGCCCGCCGCAGCCAATATCGAGCGTTATCAAGGCAGCCGCAATTGGCCCAGTGTTGTTAATGCTCCGTTCATGAAGCTCGGCGACATTGGGCGCAATACTCCGCATAATCCGGCAATTTAAGTGCGGCTGCTCCATGCCGACATTTTGAGCCTTGTCGTCGACTCCGCAGCATGCTGTTTGGGGCCGACCATGGTCGTACATGGATGGCGTCCTCCATTGCGGGACAGGAGAACACGGGCGTAGCCACAGCCGAGCGCGTTCGCGATGCCCCCACTGCCAATGGCCGCATCGGTCGTTCTGGTGAACCGTAGACGAAATTCTGTTTGCGAGTTTGGATCGTTCGTGGGAACAAGCCGTCCGCCGCCAAAACGATGGCGGAAGGGAAAGGGTATTTGCTAGTGAATCGCCTCCTCCTCAGTTATTTTCGGCGTGTCCAATTTCTCGCCTCTTTAGACCCTGGGGGTTTCCCTTGAAAATTCGCAAGTCCACAACGCTGGTCGCTGGAGCCTGCACGCTTTGCATCGCGGCAGCGTCGGGAACAGTCGCGGAGCAAGTCGAGCCGCAAGTCGCACTGGCGGCGCAGCAGGAAAACACCGTTCGTGTGGTCTCGCAGGACTACACGCTGACGGCGACGGGGAATCCACTGCTCGACATCGCCAGCCTCCCGTTCCAGAACTACTTCACCATCGCGTCAACGCTCGGAAATCTGGCGGCCTTCGTTCCGCCGGTCAACCAGGCCACTGGCGCGTTCTTCCAAGGCCAGTGGGACAAGATCCCACCCCTGTTGCAGAAGGCGCTCAATGACGAGCTCGCCGCGATCGCAGCCGTGATACAGCTGCCGGCGACGATCATCGCCTATGACCTCGGCGTCATCGCTGGTGCCCTCGGCGGCGGGAGCGGCATGGCCCTGAGTGCCGTGAACTCGCCTGCGGCCGCAGCGACGCCAGGTGATCTCGCGAGTGGTCTTTTGGCGATCGCCTCCCTCCCGTTCCAGAACTACTTCACCATCGCGTCGACGCTAGGATCGCTGGCGGCCTTCGTCGTGCCGGTCAACCAGGCCACTGGCGCGTTCTTCCAAGGCCAGTGGGACAAGATCCCAGCCTTGTTGCAGAAGGCGTTCACTGACGAGCTCGCCGCCATCAACAACGTGCTCCAGTTGCCGGCGACGATCATCAAATACGACCTCGATGTCATCGCAGGCGTCCTTGGCGGCGCCTTTGGCGGTACCGCACTGAGCGCGAACGCGAGCAGCATCGAGATGCAGGCGCTCACGGCGGCGCTCAGCACCGGTACCACGACCGATGCCATTGAAACCGTCACCGACGACACCGTCACCGACGACACCGTCACCGACGACACCGAAACCGACGACACCGTCACCGACGACACCGAAACCAACGACACCGCAACCGGCACGGACGCCACCGAAACCGATTCCGACACCAAGACGGATACCGACACCAAGAGCGATACCGACGCCGCCGAAACGGATACGGACGCCACCGAAACCGATTCCGACACCAAGACGGATACCGACACCAAGACCGATACCAAAGACACCGATACCAACGACGCCGACGCCAACGACGCCGACGACAAGAAAGACACCGATACCAACGACAAGAAAGACACCGATACCAACGACAAGAAGGACACCGAAACCAACGCCAAGAGTGGCGCCGATTCCACCAACGCCGGCGCCAACAGCAACGCGGGCAGTGGCGCGGAGTAACGACCACCGTGCGCGCCTGACGGCAACTCGTTCATAGAGGTCGGCGTTGCGGACCCTTAGTCCGCTACGCCGACCTCGGCGTTGTAGGGAATCGCTTCATGTAACTTCGTGCGACCTTGAGTAGCTGAAGGCGAGGTTTGCGCTGGGTCTGAAGATCTTTCGCGGCAGCTACCGCGTCGTCGAGCGCGCCGAACACCACCACATCAGAGTCATCCTTTTCACGTCAACCCTGCGCAGCACCTGCTCGGCGCCGGCGAACAGCAGGTCACCGTGAAGTTAATAGACACGCACCCGGTCGCAGGCGTCAGAATGGTCCTGATGGTCGACCGCGACTTCCTTGTGACAGTGAGGAAATGAAGTCTTAGACGTTGGGACAGGCTGCGGCACACCGAACATCGCGGACGCTGTTGCCCCGGTTGTCCAATAGCGGTGACTAGACGCCGATTCCGAGCTGGCCGGGCAGCACGGCGACGATACCGCCGCCGACGCCGCTCGTCGCGGGCATTTCGACGGCACTCACCCAGTCACCCGTGGCGTCGTACATCCCGCACGTCACACCATCACCGAAAGTGTGCGCTGCACGACGATGGTGTGGGTCACCCGTCGCCCCGTCATCGGGTTCACGCCGCCACGGGCCAGGGTGGCGGCCAACCGGGCCAGGTCGGTAGTGGTCACGTTGAACGAGCACGGTCGGAAGTAAACGTCGAGCACCTCGTCGATGAGCACCCCCGGCAGGACTTGAACCTGCGACCTACCGCTTAGAAGGCGGCTGCTCTGTCCGCTGAGCTACGGGGGCAGCGACGGTGAGTCTATCTCGGTGGGTCCGGGTACCCGGCCTCCGCAACAGCAAGTAAAGGCGCTCC
>DATFCF010000904.1:0-2093 GCA_035253445.1 Mycobacterium sp. | reverse complement strand
TCGAATGAGGAAGGACTGGTGATGGGTTTAAACCCGTTGCAGCGCACCATTTTCAATGACGATCACACGGCCTTCCGGAAAGCCGCGCGCGACTTCGCCGAACGTGAAGTCATTCCGAACCTGGCGGCGTGGGAAACCCAGAAGAGCGTTGATCGACAACTTCTAGCCAAAGCCGGTCAGATGGGCTTGCTGGGTGTCGACGTTCCCGAACACTTCGGCGGCGGCGGCATCGACGACTTCCGGTTTTCCGCCGTCGTGGCCGAAGAACTCTGCTACGCCGGCGCCTACGGCGTCGCGATGAACTTCATCGACTTCAACGATCTGGTCGCACCCTACTTCCTCGGATTGGGCACCGAAACCCAAAACGCCCGGTGGCTGCCCCCGCTGTGTCGCGGCGAAAAAATCGGCGCCATCGCCATGACCGAACCCGGCACCGGCAGCGACCTAGCCGCGATCGCCACCACCGCCCGCCCTGAGCGCGACGGCTACATCCTCAACGGCGCCAAAACCTTCGTCACCAACGGCACCCTCGCCGACATCATCATCGTCGTAGCCAAAACCGATCCCGACGCCGGCAAACGAGGATTCTCGCTTCTGGTCGTCGAAGACACGATGACCGGATTCACCAAAACCGCACCGCTGAACAAAGTCGGACTCGCCCTCCAGGACACCGCCGAACTTCACTTCGACAACGTCTTCGTACCAGCCCAGAACCTCCTGGGCGAACCCAACATGGGATTCAGCTACCTACGGCGCAACCTGGCACGCGAACGACTCACCATCGCCCTGTGCTCAATGGCCGCGATGACCCGCACCTTCACCACCGCCCTGCAATACGCCACCGACAGAACCGCTTTCGGACAATCAATCGCCAGCTTCCAAGCCAACCGCTTCTACCTCGCCGAACTGGCCACCGAAATCCAAATCGCCCAAACCTTCATCGACCGCGCCATCCTCGACGCCACCCACCACACCCTCGACGAAGCCCACGCCGCCATGGCCAAATGGTGGACCACCGAACTCCACCTCAAAGTCGTCCAACGCGCAGTACAACTCCACGGCGGCTACGGCTACATGCGCGAATACGAAGCAGCCAAGGACTACCTCGACTGCCGCGCCGCCACCATCTTCGGCGGCACCACCGAAATCATGAAAGAAATCATCGGCCGCCGCCTCACCACACCCTGACCACCACTGCTGACTACGGGCTGCGGCCCGCACGCAATAGCGATGCGCTGCCAGATGCTGGGCGTAGAGTTGTGATCGTCCTGTCGGAGACCGCGAGCACGCCTCACGGACGCCTGCTGGAGGACGGACGTTATGGCGATGCGGCAGGACCCTCTGGACACGGCCCACACCGATTCGGCGCTGGCCGGGACGGTCGGTGGGCCGTTCGCAGAGCTGGGACCAACACGGGAGCCCGTGGCCCAGCGGATCGTCTTGACCCTCGAGGCCTGCGCCTCCAGCACGGGGGCGATGACGATCATCGAACTCGTCAAGGCGACCGGCCTCGCCAAAACGACAGTCCACCGCATGTGCTGGATGCTGGTCGAGCTGGGTCTCCTCGAGCACACACCCGAGGGTTTCTCTGTGGGCAGCAAGATGTTCGCGCTCGCTGCCGCGAACCCCCGCATCAGCGAACTACGCGTGGCCGCGATCCCTCACCTGGTCGAGCTCCAAAACCGCACAGGGGCAATGACCAACCTCGCAATCCTCAGCGATGGCAGGGCACTCGTCATCGATGGCCTGTTCACACAAGGGTCTGTAGTTATCCCACGACTCGTAGGGCATGCCGTGCCCCTGCACTGCACGGCGGTCGGGAAGGCAATCGCTGCACAGCTGGATCCCGAGGAACGTGACAGGCTCCTTTTCAGTAAGGGCCCGCTGCCTCGAGCCACGAGGAGCACGCTCGTCCAGCCGGGACTGCTGCGTCGGCATCTCCAGCGGGTCGCTGAGACGGGTGTCGCTGTCGCCGACAGAGAATTCCTGCCCGATGTGAAGTCCGTAGCCGCGGGATTCCGGCTGCGCGGGGGCGGCGCGGCCGCGATCGGGGTCACCGAGGCGTGGAATAGCCCGACGCTGCGCGATGCACC
>DATFCF010000903.1:0-7001 GCA_035253445.1 Mycobacterium sp. | reverse complement strand
TGTGGTGCGTGCGGCACAGGAATGCTCCCCGTCGTCAAGAACGGCGCTCAGCTAACTGCACACCGTCGTCTAATCAGGCGCGGTCGAAAGGATTAGCAGCATTCTAACCATGCATCGCGTCCCCCTCGCGCACGAACTTTCAGGGGGCCAGCCGCTCAGACGGCGTCCGGACCGCCCTCCAGCAACCGGCGAAAGCCGTCCTCGTCGAGGATCGGCACGCCGAGTTCGACGGCCTTGTCGTACTTCGAGCCGGGTGAATCGCCGGCCACCACGTAGGCGGTCTTCTTCGACACCGAACTGGC
Organism: Mycobacterium sp.; assembly: GCA_035253445.1. Taxonomy (GTDB): domain Bacteria; phylum Actinomycetota; class Actinomycetes; order Mycobacteriales; family Mycobacteriaceae; genus Mycobacterium. Next base: position 6,699 of record DATFCF010000903.1, on the reverse strand, counting down.
CGCCTTGCCGCCGCGCGCGACGATCGCTTCCTTCGCGTCGTCGCGAGAGAATCCGGGCAGCGAGCCGGTGACGACGATGGACAGGCCTTCGAGCGTGCGCTCGACAGTGGTGTCACGTTCGTCTTGCATCCGCACCCCGGCGGCTTGCCACTTGTCGACGATCGCGCGGTGCCAGTCGACGCCGAACCACTCGACGACGGCGGCTGCGATCGTCGAGCCGACGCCCTCGACCGCAGCCAGCTGTTCCTCCGAGGCCGACCTGATGGCGTCGAGGCTGCCGAACTCGGTGGCCAATGCTCGCGCGGCGGTGGGCCCGACATGCCGGATGGACAGCGCGACGAGGACCCGCCACAGCGGCTGAGACTTGGCCTTCCCCAGGTTGGCAAGCAGCCGTTGGCCATTGGCCGACACCGTCCCCGCTTTGATGGTGAACAGCTCGGTGCGCAGGAGATCGTCGGCGGTGATGCCGAACAGATCACCCTCGTCGGTGATGACGCCCGACTTCAGCAGCGCTATGCCGGCCTCGTAGCCGAGGCCCTCGATGTCGAGCGCCCCGCGGCTGGCGACGTGGAACACGCGCTCCCGCAGCTGCGCCGGACAGGTCCTGGAATTGGGACAACGGATGTCGGCGTCGCCCTCCTTCGCCGGCGCCAGCAACGTAGCGCATTCGGGACACGTTGTGGGCATCTCGAATTCGCGCTGCGAGCCGTCGCGCAGATCGACAACCGGGCCGAGAACTTCGGGGATCACGTCGCCGGCCTTGCGGATCACCACCGTGTCGCCGATCAGCACACCCTTGCGCTTGACCTCTGACGCGTTGTGCAGCGTGGCCAGTCCGACCGTCGACCCGGCGACCTTGACCGGCTCCATGTAGGCGAACGGGGTGACCCTGCCGGTCCGCCCGACGTTGACCCGGATGTCGAGCAGCTTGGTGGTCGCCTCTTCGGGCGGATACTTGTAGGCCACCGCCCAGCGCGGCGCCCGCGACGTCGACCCGAGGCGGCGCTGCAACGCCACCTCGTCGACTTTGACCACCAGACCGTCGATTTCGTGCTCGACGTCGTGGCGATGCTCGCCCCAGTAGGCGATGCGTTCGGTGACGGCGTCCAGCCCCTTCACCTTCGCGGTGTGTTCGGATACCGGCAGGCCCCACGCCTTCAGTGCCCGGTAGGCATCGTGCAGCGTCTTCGGGGCGAACCCTTCGGCATGGCCGAGGCCGTGACAGATCATCCGGAGCTTGCGCCGGGCGGTGACGGCGGGGTTCTTCTGCCGCAGCGACCCTGCTGCGCTGTTGCGCGGGTTGGCGAACGGCGCCTTGCCCTCCGCGACCAGGCCGGCGTTGAGATCCTCGAAGTCGGCGACCCGGAAGAACACCTCGCCGCGCACCTCGAGCACGCGCGGGACAGAGAATTCCTTTGTGCCGGTGAGCTTTTCAGGGATGTCATCGATGGTGCGGGCGTTGAGCGTGACGTCCTCACCGGTGCGGCCGTCACCCCGCGTCGCCGCGCGAACCAGTCGGCCGTCGCGGTACACGAGCGCCAGCGCAACCCCGTCGATCTTGAGCTCACAGAGGTAGTGCGCATCGTCACCGATCTCCCCTTTGATGCGCGCGGCCCAGGCCGCAAGCTCCTCCGGCGCGAACACATTGTCAAGGCTCAGCATCCGCTCGAGATGATCGGCCGACGTGAAATCGGTCGCGAACCCGGCGCCGCCGACGAGCTGCGTCGGGGAATCAGGCGTACGCAGCTCGGGGTGCTGGTCCTCGAGCGCTGCCAGCTCGCGAAGCAGCTTGTCGAATTCCGCATCCGAAATGATCGGGGCGTCGCGCACGTAGTAGCGGAACTGATGCTCGCGCACCTCGTCGGCGAGTTCCTGCCATCGACGGCGGACGTCGGCGTCCGGGGCTTCGCCGGCCTGTTCGGCCAACGCTGTTTCCGGGTCCTTCGAGCTCACCCTGGCAGGCTAGCCGAGCGCGCCGACAGCCTGGCAGGGTGAACGCATGCCGCATCCGATCATGTTCAGCGACGACGACCTCGGCCTGGCAGAGGTCCGCAAGATCGCGTTGGGCTTCCCTGAGGCGTTCGAGAAGAAGATCGACTGGAACGAAGTAAAAGAGCTGGTAGATGCGTCGTTTCGGATGGTGGCCCCGAAGAAACTCGTCAAGCTCCTCGACCAAGCGTGACCCGGCGGCGGCGATGCCGTGGTTCGATCGTGGACCATGAGCTTCGCAAGCCCCTTCCCTGAAGTCGACATCCCGTCCACGAACGTCTACGACTACTTGTTCGGCCGCATCGACGACGCCGACCTCGACCGAGCCGCGTTGATCGATACCAAGTCGGGTAGGGAAACCACGTACCGCGAGATGATCGGCCGCATCGACGCGTTCGCCGGCGCACTGGCCGGGCGCGGCATCGGCGTCGGCGACGTCGTCGGCCTGCTTTCACCGAACAGCTCGGGCTTCGCGGTCGCCTTCCACGGCATCCTGCGCTCGGGCGCGACGGCGACGACCATCAACGCGCTGTTCACCGCCAAGGACATCGCCAAGCAGCTGACCGATTCGAAAGCCAAGGCGCTGGTTACGGTTACACCTCTGCTGGCTCAGGCCAAAGAAGCGGCGGCGGCCGTGGGTTTGGCCGACGGCGACCTCGTCGTGCTGGACGGTGACGGTCTGCAAGCCAGCGGTCATCCCAATGCCGACGACCTGATGGGGCCGGGTTTGCCGCCCCCAGACGTGAGCTTCGCCCCGTCGTCGCATCTGGCGGTGCTGCCCTACAGCTCCGGAACCACCGGCAACCCCAAAGGCGTGATGCTGACTCACCGCAATCTGGTGGCGAATGTCGCGCAGATCCGGCCGCTGCACGGGATGGTCGTTGACGACGTGATCCTCGCCGTGCTGCCGTTTTTTCATATCTACGGCATGACGGTATTGCTCAACGCCGCCGTGCACGCTCGCGCTCAGCTGGTGATCATGTCCAGTTTCGACCTCGGCGAATTCCTCGCCAATATCCAGAATCACAAGTGCACCATCGCGTTCATCGCGCCGCCGGTGGCTGTCGCGCTTGCCAAGCACCCGCTGATCGACGAGTACGACCTGTCATCGCTGAACACCGTCATGTCGGGTGCCGCCCCACTGGACGCAGATCTCGGCCACGCCGTCGCGAAGCGGCTGGGCTGCCGCGTGGTCCAGGGCTACGGCATGAGCGAGCTGAGCCCGGTCAGCCACATCACTCCGTTCGACGCCGGCGCCCACGAGATGAAGACGACCGCGCCGCTGAGCTCGGTCGGGTGGACCGTGTCCAACGCCGCCTCGAAGATCATCAACCCCGAGACCGGCGACGAAATCGATGTTCCCACAGAGGGTCTCAGCGAGACCGGGGAATTGTGGTTCAAGGGCCCGAACGTGATGGCGGGTTACCTCAACAACGAGAAGGCCACCAGGGAGACCATCGACGACGACGGCTGGTTGCACACCGGCGACCTCGCCCAGGTCGACGCGAATGGATGCGTGTACATCGTCGACCGTCTCAAGGAGCTGATCAAGTACAAGGGCTACCAGGTGCCGCCCGCCGAGCTCGAGGCGGTGCTGCTGAGCCATCCGGCGATCGCCGACGCCGCGGTGATCGGCGTCAACGACGCTGAGGGTGAAGAGGTGCCAAAAGCGTTCGTGGTCAAGCAATCCGGAGGAGATCTGACCGCGGACGAGGTGATGGAGTTCGTCGCCGGTCAAGTCGCGCCGTACAAGAAGGTGCGTCAGGTCGAGTTCATCGAGGCCATTCCGAAGTCGGCGTCGGGGAAGATCCTGCGCAAAGATTTGCGCAGCAGCTCAAGCCCGGCCTAGTTCCGCAGCCGCTTTCGCCGCGCGGGCCTGACGGTAGCCGAGCACCGCGCCTGCGGCAGGTATCAGCAACAGCCCGGCGATTCCCCACAGCGGGTCGGTCAGACTCGACGTCGGTGTGACGCCCAGCTGCTTCGGCATAGCTGGCGGCGTGTAGATCCGGTCAACCCACGACGGCGCCGGTGCTGGCGCGGGCGGCGGGGGTGGTGGGGGTTCGGGCGCGGGTTCGGGCGTGGGCGCCCAGTTGCGGGGTTCGCGGTCGTCGTCCTGAACGCCCGGCGACCGGCCGTTTCCGACAGTCACCTTCGGCGGCTCGAACTTCGCCGAGGGTGCGCCGGGGTGATCGGAGCCGGAGCGATCGTTCGAGTCGGAGCCAACCTCTGGCGAGAGCTGTTGTACATCGGTACGCCCTGACCCAACTCTGGACTGAGGGCCGCCGTTGCCACCGAAGCTTGGTGCGTCATCGCTGCCGCCGAAACCACCATCGGATCTGCGGTTGTCACCGCCACCGCCACGGCGGTCACCGCCGTCGTAACCTCCGCGCTTCGGCCCGCCGCCGTAGTCGCCCCAATTGCGGTCCGAGTTGTCTCTGTCCCCGCGACCCGAGTGGCCGGGTTCGGCGATTGCCACCGCTATGCCGGGCCCACCGAACAGCAAAAACGCCGAGATGGCACCAACACCTACTACGAGGCGCGGGTTGGATCGGGCCACAGTTCCTCTTCCCCGCAAGTGGCAAAGATCAGCCGACGTCATGCGGAATGCATTCTTGCATGCCGAGGCGGCGATTACACGGGGTCTCCGAGGAACGAGCACAAATTAACGCGATCGTCGGTACTACTCCTCCTCAACGTACGCGCGCAACCGGTCGATCACCCGATCCCAGCGCTGCGACAACATGGTGAGGTAGTCGCTGGCGTCGCTGAGCGGCTCCGGCCGGACCCGCCAGATGCGTTCCCTGCCCTTGCGCTGACTGCTCACCAGCCCCACCGCCTCCAGCAGCACCAGATGCTTGGTCGCAGCCTGCCGACTCACCGCCACCACCTGCGTGACCTCAGTGGTCGAGCACGGCCCGCGGTCGCACAGTCGGGTGATGATGCGCAGCCGATTCGGATCACCCAGCGCATTGAAGAGTGGGGACAGCGGTTGCGCAGAAACCGCCGAAGCGCTCACACCTTCTCGCTGAGTGCAAGGTACTTCCGCACCAGTTCGGTTTGTGCGGCCCAGCCCTCGCTGTTGCCCTCGAACGCCGACGCCCGACGGTCGGCCGGGATCGCCTCGAAACCGGACTCCACGATGCGCAGCAGCACTCCCTCGGCGGTCTCAGCAAGCGTGAACTCCACCAATGTGGTCGGCTCTTGCGAGTAATCGGCGCCCGACTCGACCGCGTACGGGTGCCACCGAAACGCCAGCCGCCGCTTCGGCTCGACCGCGACGATGTGCCAGGTGTCCGCGGTGCCGGCGTAGGGCTCCTGGGCCCGGGCGACCTCGTCGTCGACGGTCGTCGGGGTGATGACGCCGGTGACCGATGCACCGGGGACGAACGGGCCGTCGAAGCGGACCCCGAACCACTGGCCGAACTCGTCGGCGTCGCTGATCGCCCGCCAGACCCGGTCAAGCGGCGCACGCAGGACAACTTCTTTCTCGATCCGATCCATACTCATATGCAACCTCCTGGTTGCTTCTCACCCTAGCGGCAGGCGCCGGGAAAGCGCAACCATTTGGTTGCTTCTTAGATCGCGTCGGGGTCGTCGGCGATCGCGTCGGCGGTCTGCTGGGTGAGCTCGATCGCCTTGCGTGCCCACTCGGGCGTGGCCTGCGCCAGGCCGCAAGCCGGCGTGATTCCGAGCCGCTCCTGCAGCACAGCCCGTGCGAACCCGAGCCGATCCGTGATCGAAACGGTCCACTTCGCCAGCTCCTCGGCTGACGGCAGGCGTTCGGGCCCGGTTGAGGCGACAACGCCCAGCATCACGGTGCGACCAGAATCGATGAACTCGCCAATGCCGTCGAGATCCTTGGCCGTCAGTGTCTGGACGTCGACCGATACCGCATGAATAGTACTGCGCTGCAACATCTTCCATGGCAGATCGGGTGCGCAGCTGTGCAGAACCACCTCGGCGCCCACGGCGGCGACACACTCGTCCAACAGCGCGGTGGCCACCGATTCGTCGACGGGATGCACTGGGCTCAGGCTCGTCACCCCGGTCAGCCGACCCTCGAGCGCGGCAGGCAATGACGGCTCGTCGAACTGCACGACGACCGAAGTTTCCAGCCGTCGGGCAATCTGTGCGCGATGGGCCGCAACACCCTCAGCCAGTGACCCGGCGAGGTCACGCAGCGCGCCCGCGTCGGTGATGGCGCGGTGCCCGCCGGGCAGTTCGAGCTGCGCGGCCAGCGTGATGGGCCCCGGGGCCTGGACCTTTACTGTCCGTGACGCTCCCCGCAGGCCGGCCTTCTCCCATGCCTCCTCCAGCGCGTCGATGTCCTCGTCGAGCAGGCTGACCGCCCGCCTGGCGACCGCGCTCCGACCGGATGCGATGCGATACCCGCGGGGCACGGTGTCGATGCCGATGTCGACCAGCAGCGCAGCGGCCCTGCCGATGATGTCGGCGCCGACTCCGCGGGCCGGCAGTTCCGTCAGATGCGGCAGGGTGTGCAATTCGCCGACGACGATCTCGGCGGACTCGCGCGGCGAGGTCCCCGGCCACGATCCGATGCCGGTCCCCGCCGCGAAAACGCTCACTCGTTGAACAGTATTCGATCCGGCTAATGTCGATCCGGGAAGGGGACGGCGCCATGTCCATATCGGCCAGACCGTTGGTGGTCTGGTGCGCGGCGGCGTTGTTGACGGCCGGCTGCACGCAGAT
>DATFCF010000902.1:0-2455 GCA_035253445.1 Mycobacterium sp. | reverse complement strand
TGTGAGCAGAAGATCATCGCTCATGGTCTATAAAACCTGCTCAGCATGGGTGGGCCGCCGGGGACTCGAACCCCGAACCTATGGATTAAAAGTCCACAGCTCTGCCATTGAGCTAGCGGCCCGCGGCTGTCAGGGTACCTGTCAAGGTGTGGTCAACCGCGAGCCAGCCCATCCGAACCAGCGTTTCCCCAGGTCAGACGGCAATGGCGGCGATTTGGCCGCCCGAGCGCCCTGAGCTGTGGGCGCAGACGATCCTGGCAGCGCCGGTAACCGCCGTGGTCACGGCACGATGTACCACAGGCCGTCCGTCTCCTGCATGTTCAGCTTGAGCTCCTGGGCGGTCCGCTCCGCATCCACGATCAGGGACAGCGTGGCGACGACGCTGGCGATGCTGATGAACAGGCCGTCGAAGGACAGCCGCTCGATCACGATCTTCTCGGCGTCGATGTCGCTCAGAAGGGACCGCGCTGTCTGGTCGCGCTTGTCGCCGGGTTGGACGAGGCCGCGCATGCGGTCCTCGTCCTGGTGCTGCAGCGATTCGACGAACGCCAGGGCCAGGTGGAACGGGTCGTCGTTGTCGGCGGCCGCGGCGCTGCCCCGATCGCAGCCCGTCAGGCCGAGCGGCACCGCCATCAGCGCGCCGGCAACGACTCCCCGCCGGGTGACTTTTCGCATCACGTGCGGTGGGCGTAGAACCAGACGTTCGGATATGTCTCGTAGACCCGGGCGAGGATCTCGGACAACCTCGAGTACGAGTAATCGGTGTTGTGCTGCGCCATATACCAGTCCCCGTCGCTCGAGTAACCGTGACAGATCTGGGTGTGATCGATCACGTTGTCCGCGGTCCAGTCGTATTGCAGAACGTCGGCGTATGCAAGCTGGTCAAGATATTCAAGGATGTACGTGCGGCTGGAATAGTAGCTGGCGAACCAGTACCACGGCTCGGCCCCGCCCCAGGTGAAGCTCGCGTTGTTGGGGTTGGTGCCATAGTAGAACCAGACGTTCCACTGGGAATTGTCGGCGCCGGTGATGATCTGCCAGCCGCCCGCCTGCATGCACTGCGAGACGAAGCAGGTGCAGTCACCGCCGATGTGGGCGAAGTTCGGGTAACGCGGGTTGCGCGAGTAGGCCCACTGCACGGCATAGTTGGCCATGGCGCTGTAGTTGTATGCGGCCGACACCGCGCTGCTGGGCGAGCTCTTCGAGACCGTGCCGGCCCGCTTCGTCAGGCTGCGTTTGGTGGCGTGACGGGCAAGTCCGGCCGGCGCCGCCCGCGACGGTGCCGGCGCGGAGAGGTAGCCGTCGAACTGCGTCAGTGGCGGCACCCCGGAGCCGGCCAGGAAGCGGGCCTGGGCAAGCGACCAGCGCCCACCCTCCTTGCGTACCACCATGCGGTGGTCGAGCCGCTGCTGATAGGCGTCGGCGTCGGCGCCGGACCGCACGGCGTAGAAGATTTTCGTACGTTCGGAGACATCAAGAGCCACATCTCCGCCGACGACCTCAGCACCGACGATGTCGACAACGGTGCCCGCGCCGGAATATCCACCATGGACGTTGGTGACAAGCTCGCGCGTGTGCCCGAGCCGGTCGAAATCGGACGAGATGTTCGCGGCCAGCCCGGCCGTGGTGCGCTCCCGCAACCAGCCGGCCGACATCTTGCTCCCCGGCCGGGTGACCGCGTCAGCCCGCGCCTGCAGATATTGCTGCACCACGCCCTTGATCTCGGCCAGATCGGCGGCGCTCAGATCAACAGCGTCCTTGCCGGCCGCGAACGCAGCCCGCGGCAGCCCGGCAGCGGCAGCCGCCCCGGCCAAGGAGGTAGCCACCAACAATTGACGTCTTTTCATTTGTGTTCCCCCGTCTACAACGACCCGATTGCCCGACGCCCGGACGCGCATGCGCAGCCAGGTTCGTGATCACGTGAGAACTGACGACTTCCGCCGTCAGTCGCCGCCGGCGAGCTCCATCAGCGCTAGGCCAGGCATCGAACTGTGTCCATCTTCTTATCACTCCAGATAGGACCGTGCAACCCCGTGTGGCGCCACGCCATACTGTCGATCTTCGGACCCCTTGCACTTGCCGGTGTCAGGCTTGGACACTTCGGTGCGTGACCGACGATCTGGCGGCGAAGCTGAACGCGAACGTTCCGCATTCGGCTCGGGTGTGGAATTACTGGCTGGGCGGCACGGACAACTTCGCGGCGGACCGGGCGGTGGGCGATCAGGTGCGGGCGGTGTTCCCGGAGATCGTGGATGCGGCCCGTCACACCCGCGCCTTTCTCCGCCGGGTGGTGACCTACCTGGCAGCCGACGCCGGGATACGCCAGTTCCTCGACATCGGCACCGGGCTGCCCACCGCCGACAACACCCATGAGGTGGCACAGCGGGTGGCACCCGAGGCCCGCGTCGTGTACGTGGACAACGACCCCCTGGTCCTCGCCCACGCGCGGGCTCTG
>DATFCF010000901.1:0-3680 GCA_035253445.1 Mycobacterium sp. | reverse complement strand
GAACTCGGCGGGCTACACGTCATCGGCACCGGGCGTCACCACACCGAGCGGCTGGACAACCAGCTGCGTGGCCGCGCCGGACGCCAAGGCGATCCCGGTTCGACGGTGTTCTTCTCCAGCTGGGAAGACGATCTGGTGGTGTCGCATCTGGAGCCCAACAAGCTGCCGATGGAGTCCGACAGCGACGGCAAGATCGTCAGCCCCAAGGCGGCCACCCTGCTCGACCACGCGCAGCGCATCGCCGAAGGCCGGCTCCTGGACGTGCATGCCAACACCTGGCGGTACAACCAGCTGATCGCCCAACAGCGGGCGATCCTGGTGGAGCGGCGCGACACGCTGCTGAGCACCGCGACGGCCCGTGAGGAACTCGAAGAGCTGTCCCCGAAGCGGTTCGAGGAGCTGCTCGATGAGATCGGTGAGGAAAAGCTGGAAAAGATCTGCCGGCTGATCATGCTGTATCACCTCGACCGCGGCTGGGCCGATCACCTGGCCTACCTTGCCGACATCCGGGAGAGCATTCACCTGCGCGCGCTGGGCCGGCAGAACCCGCTTGACGAGTTTCACCGGATGGCCGTCGATGCGTTCGCCTCACTTGCGGCCGATGCGATCGAGGCGGCCCAGCAGACCTTCGATACCGCCACCTCTATCGAGGACGAGCCGGGGGTCGATCTGTCCAAACTGGCCCGGCCGACATCGACGTGGACGTACATGGTGCACGACAACCCGCTGGCAGACGACACGATGTCGGCACTGAGCCTGCCAGGTGTGTTCCGCTAGGTTAAGCGCATGGGCGGCGCGCCGGCGGGCAGGAGCGCAGCGACCGGGGGGTCGACCGGAAGGGTGCGCGATCGGGTGCTCACGGTGCCCAACGCACTGTCCGTGCTGCGCTTGGTGCTGGTTCCGGTATTCCTGTACCTGCTGCTGGTTGCGCACGCAGACGCATGGGCCGTCGGGATCCTGATGTTCAGCGGGTTCTCGGACTGGGCGGACGGCAAGATCGCGCGGCTGGTGGACAATCAGTCGTCGCGGCTTGGGGAACTGCTCGACCCGGCCGTCGACCGCATCTACATGGTGACGATCCCGGTGGCCATGGCCCTTGACGGCTCGGTGCCGTGGTGGATCGTCCTCACGCTGATCGGGCGCGACGCCGTGCTTGCCGCGACGCTGCCGGTGCTGCGCAGTCGCGGCCTGTCCGCGCTGCCAGTGACCTACATCGGCAAGGCGGCGACCTTCGCGCTGATGTCGGGGCTGCCCTTGATCCTGCTGGGCCAGTTCGACGGGCTGTGGAGCCGTGTCATCCTGGCCTGCGGATGGGCATTCCTGATCTGGGGACTGGCGATGTACCTGTGGTCGGGTGTGCTGTACGTGATCCAGGTGACGATGGTGGTGCGGCAGATGCCCAGGAGCCGACGGCCCCGATGAGCGCTTGCGCGAAGAGCAGAAGGCCCCGATGAGCTCGCTGGGGGGCTATGACCCCGATGCTGGTCGCAACGCCCACGATGCCGACAAACCGACGGTCATCCCGCTGCCGTCGCTGTTGCGCGCGCTGCTCTCCGATCACCTGGATCCCGGTTACGCCGCCGCGGCGGAGGCCAAAGCGTCGGGCCGTCGCCGAAAGCGGTGGCAGGCATGGGCGTGGCAGATCGCCGGCGCGCTGGTGATCGCCGCGGTGTTCGCCGCCGCCGTGGCGCAGGCGCGCTCGACGGCGCCCGGTGTGCGGGAAACACAGCAGGTGCTTTCGGGCAGCGTCCGATCGGCGGAGGCCGCCACCGACGAAACCTCCGACCGGCGCGACGCATTGGCGGCCCAGGTCGACGCCGAACGCCGAAGCCGCCTCGAAGGCGATGAGCGGGGTCAGCAACTACTGGCCAACCTCGACGTGGCGAATTTCGCCGCGGCCGCCACGCCGGTGATCGGGCCGGGCCTGACGATCACCGTCACCGACCCGGGGATGTCCAAAGATCTCAGCGATGTGTCGAAGCAGCGCATCGAGGGCAGCCAGCAGGTGATCCTTGACCGCGATTTGCAGCTGGTGGTCAATTCCCTGTGGGTCAGTGGTGCCGAAGCCATCTCGGTCGGCGGAGTCCGTATCGGACCGAACGTGACGATCCGGCAGGCGGGCGGCGGCATCCTGGTCGACAATCAACCGATCAGCAGCCCGTACATCATTCTCGCGGTCGGACCGCCGCATGCGATGCAGGATGTCTTCGATCGCAGTTCGGGCCTGCAGCGCCTTCGGCTGTTGGAGACCTCGTACGGCGTTGGGGTGAATGTCAGTGCCGGCGATGGTCTCACGTTGCCCGCAGGCTCGGTTCGAGATGTCAACTTTGCCAAGCAGATTGGGCAGTAATGAGCGGACACAGATGATCGGAATTGGCGCACTTGTCATCGGGATCGTGCTGGGTTTGGTGTTCCATCCCAGCGTGCCCGAGTTCGTCCAGCCGTACCTGCCGATCGCGGTCGTGGCCGCGCTCGACGCGGTGTTCGGCGGGCTGCGGGCCTATCTGGAACGAATCTTCGATTCGAAGGTGTTCGTGGTGTCGTTCGTGTTCAACGTGTTGGTCGCGGCCCTCATCGTGTGGGTCGGCGATCAGCTCGGAGTGGGCACCCAACTGTCCACGGCGATCATCGTGGTTCTCGGTATTCGGATCTTCGGTAACGCAGCCGCCTTGCGGCGCAGACTGTTCGGCGCATAACCATGAGTGAGCACCAGCCCAACCACGCCGGAGGGCAGGAGCGCAGCGACCCGGGGAAACACTCCGCCGAACCGGAGCACCACGGCCGTCACGAGTTACCGCCCGACGAGCCGGCACCCGAGATCGGCGAACTGCACGGCGGCGGTGTCGCGGGCGTGATGCGCCGGGGCCGGACGCAAATCGTCTTCGGAACGTTGGCTGTGGTGCTATGCATCCTGCTGGGTATCGCGATCGTCACACAAGTGCGGCAGAACGAATCCGGTGACTCGTTGGAGACGGCCAGGCCGGCCGATCTGCTGGTGCTGCTCGATTCACTGCAGCAGCGCGAGGCCGCACTCAACACCGAAGTGACCGATCTGCAGCGCACGCTGGCGCAGTTGCAGGCCTCGGGCAGCAGCGACCAGGCCGCCATCGAGAACGCGCAGGCTCGGCTGGCCGCACTGTCGATACTGATCGGCACGGTGCCCGCGACCGGGCCGGGCGTGACGCTCACCATCGAAGACACCGCGCCCGGCGTGCCTCCCGAAACCATGCTCGACGTGATCAACGAGCTACGGAACGCAGGGGCCGAGGCGATGGAGATCCGCGGCGGGTCAGCGTCCGTGCGGGTCGGCGTGGACACCTGGGTGGTCGGAGCTCCCGGTGCGCTGGTCGTCGACAATGCCACCCTGAACCCGCCGTATTCGGTTCTCGCCATTGGTGATCCACCGACTCTGGCCGCGGCGATGAACATCCCTGGCGGCGCGATGGACAGCGTCGAGCGCGTCGGCGGCACCATGGTGGTACAACAATCCGACCGGGTCGACGTGACCGCCTTGCGGCAACCGAGACAACGCCAATACGCTCAGCCCGTCAAATGAGATCAGCCCGCAGTTCGCCGGAGAAATAGGAGCGCCGTGAGCGAAATCCCAGCCGACCTGTCCTACACCGAGGAACACGAGTGGGTGCAGCGCACCGGCGACGACACCGTCCGCGTCGGCATCA
>DATFCF010000900.1:0-7541 GCA_035253445.1 Mycobacterium sp. | reverse complement strand
CTGGGCGCAGTTCCGAAAGCTGAAGGCCGAGGTCGACTCCAATACGTCGCTGATCGGTGCGGGCACCACCGACGCCCAATCGCTGCTGCTCTCATTGCCGGTGCGGATGAACAACCGCATCACCGGCTTCAAGGGCGCGGTGATCGACAAGAACGCGATCGTGTCAGCCACTCGGCCAGGTCGAGGTCGCACAATCCGAGCACCCCTACTTCAGCGCCGACAGCATCGGCCTGCGGCGACGTTCCGCTTCGGCACCGTCATCGTGCGGCCGAACCGCTGCGGAGTATTCACCATCGCACAAGACGGCTCGTAGGGACGATTCGCTGCGGCGAGGTGGCCGTGAACGCGTCGGTGAACGGTTCGAGCATCGAGCCTGACAACCGCCGCTTGGTGAGATCTAGTTGTCCCGGTCGTCGGAATCCGGCTCGTCAGAATCCGGCTGGTCGCGATCTGGCGGATCGCTATCCGAGTCCTCTTCGGTTGCAGGGGACCCGATGCTAGATGAGAAACCTTGTAGCAGTTCAGGATCAACACCCAGACGCATGTTTTCCTGAATTCCTTTGAGGGTTTCGGGGTCCAGACCCAGGTTGAGGCTCTCACGGAATCCTTTGAGGGTTTCGGGGTCCAGACCCAGGTTGAGGCTCTCACGGAACCCTTTGAGGGTTTCGGGGTCCAGACCCAGGTTGAGGCTCTCACGGAACCCTTTGAGGGATTCGGGGTCCAGACCCAACCGGCGATCGTCGCGAAACCCCTGCAGCATCTCGGAATCAAGCCTCAATTGCTGAGGGCGGTTCCATGCGCGTCGCATGGGATCGTCGGGTCGAGCGTCGACGGACGTGACTATAACTTGCTTCACGCTGCCGTCATCTGCGCTCGCATGCAGCCGCCCGGTAACGTCGAGCATCTTGGCAATCAACGAGGTGTCACCGCCGGTGGAGGTGAGATCAATTGTTGCAGCGATGGTTTGAGTGAACTGTGCTGTCCAAGAGCCCGCGCCACGCATAGCCACATCGTCAAACTGTGGTGGCCCGGGCTTGTTTTCGATTGACTGAATGGTGGCAAGTGCTGTCCGTAGCGGTAGTGCTGCGTCCGCCGGATCTATTCGAATTTGGTCGAGCGCCACGCCGAGCTGTAGCTGGAACTCTTCGCTGTCCAAATCTGATGTGAGGACTTCTCGCTCGTCTTCCGGTAGACCGTCGTATGTACTCGCGAGGTGCTGTGCGAGCCTGCCGAGGGTGCGTACGTAGGAGATCCGCCCTATCAGGTTGTGTCCCTTGAGGTCTTCTAGGAGGTGGGGGTGCAACGGATATGGGCATGTCTCATCGTTGTCAGCCGCAGCTTTGTCGCCAAAGTCGTTGTGATTCGTGCTAATTAGCCATACATCGCAGTCGTTGGACTCGCCGGCGATGCCTTCGACGGTGTGCCAAATAAGAGTGTCTCGAAACCCATCCTTCTTCCCTTCGCCGTCTGGAAATGGCCTGCGTCGGTTAATCGCTCGCCGCACTATGTCCAGTAGGTGAACGCGCGCCGGAATCGGGACGACCTCCGCGCCGATTTCAGTAAGGCGGCCTCGGATCGCAACGTCGTATCCATCGATACTGGTGTCTATTGCCTCCAACCACTCCCGTTGAGATTCCGACAGCCCAAACTCCCCAACGGACAGCTTCGCGATCACGCTTCGTTGGGCGTGCCATTTTCGACGGACGACGTCGATAGCCTCCAAGAGGCAAACTTCGGGGACGACAAATCGCAGATCCCATTCGGGTGCTTTCGCGAGCAACTCGGCCAAGTCCGAGGACCGAAGCATCGGTGAGAGGAAGAACTGGTTCGTATCAAGAACGATTACCGTCGAACCCATTCGCCTACCGCCTAACACTCTGCTTTCTGGGTCAGTCTGACCTTACGCTGGGCACCGACGAGCGCTGGGACCCAGACCACGGCCTGCAGCAGAGCATCGAAACCGATCAGCACGGTCCCCGGCACCCAGCAGGAAGACCCCTCCCCACCCCTCCAACCAGCCACGGCACGGACTGCGGAAAGGGTTCTGTACGGCTTGGGGAGTTTGGCTCGGCGAATATCTCAGTCTGGGAAATGCTGCGTGTGGGCACCTAGACGGTGGATGGTTGAGTCGTGCAGATTCTCGCCTCGGCGCTTCCAGGCTTCCGTGACCTACGGGCACCCCTCGCCGCCGGTTACATGTGGCTTGTCTTCGCATGGGTTCTGATCAAGCCGGACATCACGACGCGGCCGTCCAACGAAGTCGCGGCCGCCGTGTACGACCTCGCCAGTTCGGCCGGGCCGATCTGGATTGGGCTCGCAACCGGCGTAGTCGCATACCTGGTCGGGTCTGTCTCCCAAGCCGTATCGCCCGCGCTCAGCCGGGGCATGTCGAGAATGTTCCGACATCTTGAGACGTTCGGAGGGAAGCGGATGCAAGAGTGGATGCTTGAGGGACGCTCCGACAAGCTGTCCTACAAGCTGGTGAAGGCATGTCGCAAGGTTGGGGATTTCGGTACCGGTGCGCAGCACGATGCGATCGCAGAGTACGAGTTGCAAGCCGTGGAAAAGCTGTACGCGAATCCGACAGTCACCACCGATGGCCGCGTAATCAATCCAGATGAGGAAATCGGACAAAAGGGAAGCGCGGCGCGCAGAGCACTCGATGCCGAATTGGAGCTTCCGGCCACGTTGCTCCTCGGCAAGGAACCCGAACTGTTCTCTGAGGCCGACCGACTGAAGGCAGAGAGGGAGTTGCGGCTGGCGGTGGTGCCGCCGCTGTCAGCTGTCTCGATCTATCTCGCCTGCAATCAGACACCGTGGTGGCTCTTCGCTCTCGTCCCAGTCGCGGTGTTGCTGCTGCAAGGCCATACGCGAAACCTCGCGTTCAGGTCCCTGATGATTGGAGCAGTGCAGCTTGGTGCGATGCGCTCTCGAAGCGTCGAAGATTACAAGCAGTGGGTTAGGGAGATCCCGGTACATACGCCCGAGGAGCGAGAAGCCTACGCCAGAGCTATCCCTGATCAGACCAATTTCGGGCGGCTGGGTATCGAAATACGCGAGCGTGCAAGCGATATGGGGAAGCGGCAGCAATATGAGTTCGGCGACTTTTCTGATCAGTTCGCGTACCGAGGCTTCGAGCCGAATCTGCATTTTCGAGAGCCAGACAATGGGGACGACGAGTCAAGCAAGTCGATCGCAGTGTCAGTGTTTCTCGACACCTATCTCGCGCCTGAGCTATTGGAGGGGGCTACGCAGACAGCGATTGACGTTGTTACCGATTGGGCGCAGAACCGAATCGGCAACCAATTGGATGGCTACGAGGACCAACCCCTTGTGGTCGCGCTCTACGGCCCAGAGGGTAACCAACTCAAGCTGATCGGTATCAGCGGCGCGGGCATCGAGGACCTCTTCACTCACACGAGCATCGCGAAAGTCCATGCCGAAGAGTCTTGACCCCGCACCGACAGAGTTGCCTGATCACCGCGTCGGACGACGTCTTGGTGGCTGCGGGTTGAAGCGAAAAAGCCGGGGTGAGAGTGACTTTCGATGACACGCGAATGGCCTGGTATGGAACAGCAGCACGCGATTGAGTTCTTCTTCATCGCGGAAGCTACCGCGCTGTGGGGCCACCACTGGCTGATCGAGTGGTCGACCTCCTCGTTCTATATCAAGTGCCTGCACCCTGCAATGCAGATGGCAAAGGTGAGCCTGCATGGGCCAGACCCGAAACACCCTGGACGCCAACATCTTCGGTATGGCTTGGAGCGCGATTCATTGCTGATCGACAGGGCTACAACAGCCGGGGGCCGTTTGTTGCCCAGCTCCTATCCGCTGCCCTACTACTTCACCGGTCGGCAGGTCAGCGACGACGCCGCCCACATCGTGCGATTCTCAGCCGAGTGGGACACCTTTGTGGAGGGAGCGCCGGGGCCTGGCTACTCAAGAGGCCCTCGGCAAAAGTCGACCTTCCGTGCGCTCGTCACGGCACCGGAGAAAGATCAGGTCGCCCATGTTGACCTCTATCTGAGCTTCGGCGATCCGTACTGGCCGAATGAGAGGAGCACCCGTGCGGTCGAAGCAGGAATGGGACCGGTCACTAACTCAAGTGGGATGCACCTGACGGCTGTATCAGCGCAGCATTCGGTGACATGGGAGCCAGACCCTGTAGGTGACCTTCGCGGCAGTGCGGCGCTCGATCAGTGCATGCGAGGCGTCGGCGCTGCCGTCGATGAGGCGAGCCTGTTGTGGCTGTGCGAGAAGCTGATCCCCTACGCCGCCCTCGATGAGTCGAGCGCGGAGCCAAAACAATAGTTAGCTATGTCCCAGATATTTCGCGGCACAGCGGCATCTGGTGACCTCGTTTTCCCAGCCCAGAGCACAGTGCGGTGTGCGGTCTACGGAAGGACTACTGGGACATGGGCGCGCTGGCCAACAACGCCCCGCCCACTGGATGGAGGACGCCGACATGTCGTGGGTATTCGACGCGACGGGCCTCGTCTAGGCGGGCGGCGTCGTCCCAAGCACGCGCTGGAGGTCGGGCTTCATCGCCTGGAGCTGCGAACCCCAGTAATTCCAGCTGTGGGTGCCGTTGGCTGGGAAGTTGAAGACCGCGTTGTGCCCACCTGCCGCGAGATACTTCTGCTGGAACTCCTTGTTGGTGCTGATCGTGATGTTCTCGAGGAACTGCGCGCTGTACAAGGCACCGAAGTCGCCAGGCGTGTCGAGGTCCGACGATCTGCCGTTCCCGCAGTAGACCCAGATGGCCGTGTTGTTGGCCACCAGAGTCGGAATGTTGACCATCGGGTCGTTGCGCCGCCAGGCGGGATCGCTCGTCGGCCCCCACATATGGGTCGCGGTGTAGCCGCCCGCGTCTTTCATCGAGAGGCCGATCAGTGTGGGCCACAACCCGTATGAGGGGTTCAGGTAACCCGACAGCGAGCCGGCGAAGATGAACTGAGTCGGATGCCACGTCGCCAACGTCAGGGCGGCGCCGCCGGACATCGACAGCCCGACAACCGCGTTGCCCGTCGGTGCGATACCTCTGTTCGCCGCCAGCCAGGCCGGCAGTTCCTGAGTCAGGAACGTCTCCCACTTGTACGTGGTGGTGCCGGCGCTACCAACCGCCGGCTGATACCAGTCGGTGTAGAAGCTGGACTGCCCGCCGACCGGCAGCACCAGCGACAGGCCGGACTGATAGAACCACTCGAACGCCGCGGTGTTGATGTCCCAGCCGTTGGCGTCTTCCTGGGCCCGCAGGCCGTCGAGGAGGTACACCGCGTGCGGGCCGCCGCCCTGGAACTGAACGCGAACGTTGCGGCCCATCGACGGTGACGGCACGTCCAGCTGCTCGACCGGCAGGCCCTCACGGGAGTACGCCGCTGCCGTCGCGGCCAGTCCCGAAATGCCCATCAACCCGGGCAGCAGCATCGCCACGACGGCGGCCACCACCCATCGCCTCGAATTGCGAGGTGTCTTGCCCACAAGCGTCGCCAACACCGGCCATGCCTTCCTGGTTAGGTCGTCACCGGCAAGCTAGCAGCGGGTCGAGCACCTGCACGCTTGGCCACGCCCGCCGTGACCACCTTGATATCTAGCTCATACGCTCCAGGCCAGCCGGAACTTCTCGGCCAGCTCCTCGGGCGGCAGGTCACTGTAGTTCTCGTGCTCGTAGCGCCGAACCGCCACCACGGCGTCGACCGCCTCGTCTCCGAGAATGCCGCGCATCAGCGAGGATTCATCGAGCGCACTGATCGCGTCGTACTGACTCGACGACAACAGCACCATGCCGGCCTGCCGGCGCTGTTCGTCGGTCAACGCGGCGGGGTCGATGGTTGTCTCGGGCGGCAGCGGAAGGTTGCGGTCGATTCCGTCGAGGGCAAGCCCGAGAATCGCGGCGGTGGCGAGATACGGATTGGCCGACGGGTCGACGACTTTCACCTCGACGTTGGCTCCGTGCGGATTGCTGGGGCCGCCGACGAGGTATCGCACTGCGGCTTCGCGGTTCTCGATGCCCCAGCAGACGTACGCACCTGACCAGAATCCTGGCTGCATGCGCAGTCCCGACACCACCGAGCCGCACAGAATGCCCTGCGCTTGTGGTAGCCCCGCGAGGAGACCGGCCAGGGCAGATTCGCCTTCCGGAGTCATTCCGGCGACACCGGTTCCGTCGGAGAACAACGGGGTGTCCCCCCGTGACATTGAAAAGTGTTGATGGGAACCGGATCCGACGCTTCCCGCAAACGGCACTGGCGAGAGGCTCACGCGCAGACCGTACTGCCGTGCCACCCGGCCGACGATGATGCGCATCAGCATCAGCTGGTCTGCGGCGGCGACGGGCGGCTGGGGCGACAGCGAGATCTCGAACTGGTTGATCCCGTACTCGGGATGGAACTGTTCGATGGCGACGCCGGAACCGGTGGCGGCGTTGGTGACATCCCGCACGAAGCCTTCGAACTCCAACACCCCGGCCAATCCGTATTGAGCCCACAGGTGCGAAGGCAGCCGACTGCCGTCGGGCCCGACGAGGACGAATTCCATCTCATGGCCGACGATCGCGTCGATGCCGGCATCGGACAGCCGTTCCTCCACGCGGCGCAGCACGCCGCGCGTGCAGTACGGGTCCGGTGAACCGTCCTGATTGAAGAAAGCGCCTGGCGCCCAAGCTAATCCGTCACCGAGGATGCGCAGGGCAGTCAGGTCGATGCGGATACGCTGATCCCCCACGACGCCGATCGCGTCCCCGAAGACGGTACCGACCTGGTCGACGGCGAAGACGTGCCAAACCGGGCTGGCCCCCAGTCCAGGATCGGCGAAAGCCGCCATCCGGCGCAGCGGCACGGTCTTGGCGTGCGTGAGGCCCGCCGGGTTGACGACCGTGCCGATGAGGGTGGCGACTCCGTCGGCCTCCAGTTGCGCGATGGCCGCGGCGGCGAGCGGTTTGGCTGCCCGTGAAGTCACGGGAGCCATTCTCCGCTCACTTCGAGCGAATTAGAGGGTGATCTTGCAGGTTTGGCCGATGTCGAGTGTGCGCAGCATTCGCCCCATGCCCAGCCACATGGCGCATGACAGCGCCAGGTCCGTCAGCAGTTCGTCGTCGAACTGTTCTTTGCAGCGCGCCCAGAAGTCCTCGTCGTCCCGCAAGCCGGTGTGGTCGTTGGCGAACCGCTCGGCGAACTCCGCGGCGATGCGTTCCTGCTCGCTGTAGCCGGGCCAGGTCCGCCATTCGGCGGCGTGATCGTAGAGATCTTCGTCGACGCCGGCCTCGATGCCATCGGAGTCGCGGGTGTTCTGGCAGACCACGCATTCGTTGTCGAGTGCGATCACCATGCGGGCCAACTCGCGGACCCGAAGCGGCAGCCGGCCCTTCGTATAGACGGCGTTCGTGAAGCCCGCCATCGCGGTTCCGATCTCCGGTGACTTCAGCACCCAGCCTGCCGCGTCATCGTCGGCGAAGGCTCCAATTCGGCTCATGGCCGAATCGTACGCCGCAGCCGGAAAAAGTGGAACGCGTTCTAGAAATGTGGCGAAAACCGCTGCTCACC
>DATFCF010000899.1:0-14792 GCA_035253445.1 Mycobacterium sp. | reverse complement strand
TACGTGGAGCGCCGCGACTGGGCTATCGCCGAAGACGGCGCGAGGGTGCCGATCTCGATCATCCACCGCGTCGGCCTGCAGTACCCGGCTCCGGCGCTGCTGTACGGCTACGGTGCCTACGAGTCGTGTGAAGACCCGCGGTTTTCCATTGCCAGGCTGTCGCTGCTCGACCGCGGCATGGTGTTCGCCATCGCGCATGTGCGCGGAGGAGGCGAGCTGGGCAGGCCCTGGTACGAACACGGCAAGCTGCTGGAGAAGAAGAACACTTTTACCGACTTCATCGCCGTCGCAAAGCATCTCATCAACACCGACGTCACTCGGCCCGAAAACCTCGTCGCATTGGGCGGCAGTGCAGGCGGGCTGCTGATGGGTGCGGTCGCCAACATGGCGCCAGAGCTGTTCGCGGGCATTCTGGCCCAGGTGCCCTTTGTCGACGCGTTGACCACAATCCTCGACCCGTCACTGCCGTTGACCGTCACGGAATGGGACGAGTGGGGAAACCCGTTGGAGGACAAGGACGTCTACCACTACATGAAGTCCTATGCGCCCTACGAGAATGTCGACGCCAAGCAGTATCCGCCCATCCTGGCGATGACGTCGCTCAATGACACCAGGGTCTACTACGTCGAACCCGCGAAATGGGTTGCGGCGCTGAGGCACACCAAGATCGGCGACCATCACGTCCTGCTCAAGACCGAGATGAACGCCGGCCACGGTGGCATCAGTGGACGCTACGAACGCTGGAAGGAAGCCGCGTTCCAGTACGCCTGGCTACTGGACGCCGCCAAGGCCAACCACGAGGGCGGCGCCTACGAAGACGACCTGCTCGACCGTGCGTAACGGCAGCCTGGCTTCCATGGACTTCGGCGGATTCGGCATCCGGGCGGCGTAGACGTTCGCCGGGAACATCGCCAACATCAGCAGAAGCAGGCACACCGCGGCTGCCACCCGCGTTGGCGGATACAGCAGTCCCGCGGCGCCCGCGAGTTCGAGCACGCCGGTGACGGTCACCAGCAGTCCCGGCGCAGGCAACCGTGGCGGCACGATCGCGATCATGTCGCGGCGAAGCGGATTGACGAAGTGCGCGACGCCGGTCAGCACGAACATCGCCGCCAGGCCGACGGCGGTAGCGTCCGGCCAGCTGTCGACGTAATCCCACTGGCCGAGCGAGCCGGCCAACCGGGCGCCCAGCGTGCCGAGAATCAGCGTGACGATGACGGCCATCGGAACTCCTATCTAGACAGTGACAAGTTCCGAACGTAGGCAATAATCTAGGCACTGTCAAGATCCCGGCTATGATGACCGCATGAGCAGGGACACCTACCACCACGGCGATCTGAAGGCCGTCATCCTGGCGCAAGCGGCCACGCTGGTGGCCGAGCGCGGCGCCGACGGCATCTCGCTGCGTGAGCTGGCACGAGTCGCTGGGGTGTCCCACGCCGCGCCCGCGCATCACTTCACCGACCGACGTGGCCTGTTCACCGCGCTGGCGGCCGAAGGCTGGCGCAAGCTGGCGGTCGCGCTCACCGGCGCCCGGCCGAATTTCGTCGACGCTGCGCTCGCCTATGTGCGGTTCGCGCTCGACCATCCGGGCCATTACGCGGTGATGTTCGATCGCTCGCTGGTAGACCCCGACGATCCGGAACTCGTCACCGCTCAGAATGCGGCAGGGGCGGAGCTGGCACACGGTGTCGGCACACTGAAGGACCCTCGGGCCAAGACCGATCCCGAAGCCGCCGCGCTCGCGGCCTGGTCTCTGGTGCATGGCTTTTCGATGCTGTGGCTCAACAAGGCGATCGACGCCGACGGTGACCCGATGGCCGAAGTCGAGCGCATCGCCCAGATGCTGTTCGACGGGTAACGTGCGGGCATGACCGACACCCCGCTGGGCGACATCGAACTGACCACGCTGGACGGCCGAGCCACCACGCTTGCCGAATTGGCCGACGGCGCCGCGCTGGTCGTGAACGTGGCCTCGAAATGTGGCCTGACACCGCAATACAGCGCGTTGGAGCAGATGGCGAAGGACTACAGCGACCGCGGACTGACGGTGATCGGAGTGCCATGCAATCAGTTCATGGGTCAGGAACCCGGTACCGCCGAAGAGATTCAGACGTTCTGCTCGACCACGTACGGGGTGAGGTTCCCGTTGCTCGCCAAGACCGACGTCAACGGCCCCGACCGGCATCCGCTGTACGCCGAGCTGACCAAGGTGCCCGATGACAGCGGCGAAGCCGGCGACGTGCAATGGAACTTCGAGAAGTTCCTGCTCGCGCCGGACGGAAAGGTGGTCAAGAGGTTTCGTCCGCGCACGGTTCCGGATGCGCCCGAGGTGATCGCTGCCATAGAAGAGGTCTTGCCGCGATAACTGAACGACAGCCGCTGTACGAGTGTCGGCAACCGTCCCGACACCTGACGTTGCCACACTGAACATGTGGCTGGACAACTGATCGTCTCGATCTCCGGGATCAGCGACCGCACGCTGGCCGACGTCGACATGTTCTCTTCGGAGCTGGACCGGCGGGGAGTTCCGGTGTCGTTTCTGGTTGCGCCAAGGATCAAGGGCGGCTACCGGCTTGATCGCGATGCGCAGACGGTCGAGTGGCTGGCCGCCCGGCGCGAAGTTGGCGGCGCTGTCGTGCTGCACGGCTTCGACGAGGCCGCCACCAAGAAGCGTCGCGGGGAGTTCGCGACATTGCCTGCGCACGAGGCGAATCTGCGGCTGATGGCCGCCGACCGGGTACTCGAGCATCTGGGGTTGCGCACGCGACTGTTCGCGGCTCCTGGCTGGACGGTGTCGCAGGGCACGGTAACCGCGTTGCCTCGCAACGGCTTTCGGCTGCTTGCCGGGTTGAGTGGAATCACAGATCTGGTCCGCCGGGCGACAGTGCGAGCGCGGGTACTCGGAATCGGCGAGGGGTTCCTGACCGAGCCGTGGTGGTGCCGAACGCTGGTGCTTTCCGCCGAGCGCACCGCGCGTCGTGACGGCATCGTCCGCGTCGCGGTGGCGGCGCGGCACCTGCGTCGCCCCGGCCCGTGTCAGGCGATGCTGGACGCCGTCGACCTCGCGCTGATGCACCAGTGCGTGCCGGCCGTCTACGAGTGGCGCCCGAACCCCGCCCTTACCGACGCCGCCTGACGGGCGGGTTAACGTAGCGTCGTGGACGCTGATGTCATCGTGGTGGGCGCGGGGCTGGCCGGCCTGGTAGCCGCCTGCGAAGTCGTCGAACGTGGCCGCCGCGTGCTGATCGTGGACCAGGAGAACGCCAACAACGTCGGGGGCCAGGCGTTCTGGTCGTTCGGTGGACTGTTCTTCGTGGACAGCCCCGAACAGCGGCGGTTGGGCATCCATGACAGCCACGAGCTGGCATTGCAGGACTGGCTGGGCAGCGCCGGATTCGACCGGCCGGAAGACCACTGGCCGCGGCAGTGGGCACACGCCTACGTCGACTTCGCGGCAGGTGAGAAGCGCAGCTGGTTGCGCGAGCGCGGCCTGCAGACCTTCCCGGTTGTCGGCTGGGCCGAACGCGGCGGCTACGACGCCCGCGGACACGGAAACTCGGTGCCGCGCTTCCACATCACATGGGGCACCGGGCCCGCGATCGTGGAGATCTTCGCCCGTAGGCTGCGCGGTGCGGCCAACGTGCGGTTCGCGCACCGCCACCGGGTCGACGAGTTGATCGTCGACGACGGCGCGGTGGTGGGAGTGCGTGGCGCTGTGCTGGCACCATCGACGGATCCGCGCGGGGTGGCGTCGTCGCGAAACGCCGTGGGCGAGTTCGAATTCCGTGCGCAGGCCGTCATCGTGGCCAGCGGCGGAATCGGTGGTAACCATGATCTGGTGCGGCAGAACTGGCCGCCGCGGATGGGGCGGGTGCCCGAACAGTTGATCAGCGGTGTGCCGGCGCATGTCGACGGCCGGATGATCGGTATCACCGAAGCCGTTGGCGCGCGGGTGATCAACAGCGACCGGATGTGGCACTACACCGAGGGCATCACCAACTATGACCCGATCTGGCCGCTGCATGGCATCCGGATCCTGCCCGGACCCTCGTCGCTGTGGCTCGACGCCCACGGCAAGCGACTGCCGTCGCCGCTGTATCCGGGCTTCGACACCCTGGGCACGCTGGAGTACATCGCGAAAACCGGTCAAGACTACACCTGGTTCGTGTTGAACGCCCGCATCATCGCCAAGGAGTTCGCGCTGTCGGGGCAGGAGCAGAACCCGGACCTCACCGGCCGCAGTGTGCGTGATGTGCTGGCCCGGGTCCGACCGGGCGCGCCGAGGCCGGTGCAGGCCTTCGTCGACCGGGGTGTCGATTTCGTCAGCGCAAACTCGTTGCGGGAGTTGGTGTCCGCGATGAACACCGTGCCCGACGTGCTTCCCGTCGACTACGCAACGGTGGAGGCCGAGGTCACCGCGCGTGACAGGGAAGTGGCCAATAAGTTCACCAAGGACACCCAGGTCATGGCGATCCGCGCCGCGCGCGGGTACATCGGCGACAAGATCAGCCGCGTCGTCGCCCCGCACCGACTCACCGACCCGAAGGCCGGTCCGCTGATCGCGGTCAAGTTACACATCCTGACGCGAAAGTCCTTGGGCGGTCTGGAAACTGACCTCGACGCCCGGGTGTTGCGCTCCGACGGCACCGTGTTCGACGGGCTGTATGCAGCCGGTGAAGCCGCGGGGTTCGGTGGTGGCGGTGTACACGGCTACCGCTCGCTGGAGGGCACGTTCCTCGGCGGCTGCATTTTCTCCGGCCGGGCGGCGGGCCGCGCGGCGGCGCGCGCGTCCGTCTAGAACCTAGAAGTCCGTACCGTTCTCGGGTTCGAGCACCTGGAAGTCGGTGTCGGTCATCTCGGATAGCCGACCGTAGAAGATGCCGCGGGCGCTCGGGTCGATAATCCCCTGGTGGATGGGCACCGCATGCGTCGGCGCCACGGCCCGTAGGTAATCCACGGCCTCCGAGACCTTCATCCACGGCGCGGCGGCCGGGGTGGCCAGCACATCAACCGGTTCACCGGGCGTGTAGAGCGCGTCACCCGGGTGCATCAGCCGGGCCGGGTGATCCCCGTCGCCGACAAGGTACGAAATGTTGTCGATGACAGGGATTTCGGGATGAATCACGGCGTGCTTTCCGCCGACACCCCGCACAGTCAGATGTCCGATGTTGAACTCGTCGCCGACATTGACCGCACACCACGGCGCGCCGAGTTGAGCGGCGGTCTGCGGGTCGGCGTACAGGGCGGCCTGCGGATTGCCGTCGAGGAGCGCTGGCAGCCGTTCGGTGTCAGCATGGTCAGGATGCTGATGGGTGATCAGGATCGCGGAGAGCCCGGTGATGCCCTCGAATCCGTGCGAGAAGGTGCCCGGATCGAACAGCACCGAGGTGTCACCGAAGCTGGCGAGCAGGCATGAATGGCCGAAATGCGTCAATTGCATGCTTATATTGTGGCTGCGCAGCGCGGTACCAGGGGGAACTTGAATCGTGCGATTGATGCTGGCGGTGGTGGTGGCGGCCTGCGGGTTGGCCATCGCGCCGGGTAGCGGGGGGCTGGCGTGGGCAGTGCCCGGCGAATGCCCGCCGATTTGCGACGCCATCCCCGATTCGGCATGGATTGCGCCCGCCGCCATCCCGCTCTACCCGGTGTATCACTGGCCCGGCCTGCCCGGTTTGGCGGTCACGGCGTCGCCAACCAGGTTCGGGTTCGAGGCGCTGTGCGACAGCCCGCCGGTTGCCGATGATCCACGTGCATATGTCGTCGCCGAGCGCGCTGTGGTGCCGAACCCGGCCGGGCAGTGGAACCTGGCGGTGCAGGTGATGCATTGGCGCGGCGACACCGCCTGGGGAGGGCCGACCGCGCTTGACGCCCTGCAGACCGCCAGGACAAGGCTGCGGGACTGCCAGGAGACGGCTCCGCTGGCGTCGCCGTCGATCACCACCGACCAGCCACAGCAGATCGCCGCGGTGATCAGCGTGACCGGCGAGCAGGTGATGCACGAGTACCTGCTGGCCCATCCCAGCAGCAGCACCGTGGTGGAGCTCGCGATGTGGTCCACGTTGCCGCCGCTGGTGGCCTGGCCGGCAGTGGCCGATTCGCAGGTCTTCGAGGCGATGGCCGCCCCGTTGTGCAGCGCATATCTTGGGTCGTGCCGGTGAGGCGGTGCGGACGCGGCCGCAGGTACAGTTGTCGCGTGGCAAGGGTGGTAGTGCATGTGATGCCCAAGGCTGAGATCCTCGACCCGCAGGGGCAGGCGATCGTCGGTGCCCTGGGCCGTCTCGGCTTCAACGGTGTCTCAGATGTGCGGCAGGGCAAGCGCTTTGAGCTCGAGGTTGACGACGGCATCGACGACGAGACCCTTGCCGAGATAGCGGAATCGCTACTGGCGAACACCGTCATCGAGGACTGGTCGGTCAGCAGGGAGCCGTTGTGACAGCGCGTGTGGGAGTGATCACATTCCCCGGCACGCTCGACGACGTCGACGCGGCGCGCGCCGTCGGGCTGGCGGGTGCCGAAGCGGTCAGCCTGTGGCACGCCGACGCCGACCTCAAGGGCGTGGACGCCGTGGTGGTGCCCGGCGGTTTCTCGTACGGCGACTATCTGCGCTGCGGCGCGATCGCGAAGTTCGCGCCGGTGATGGGTGAAGTGGTCGCAGCCGCCGGCCGCGGACTGCCAGTGTTGGGGATTTGCAACGGTTTTCAGGTGCTCTGCGAAGCGGCGCTGCTGCCGGGCGCGTTGACGCGCAACGCCGGACTGCACTTCGTCTGCCGCGATGTCTGGCTCGAGGTCGCATCGAACTCGACGGCGTGGACGTCGCGCTATGAGCTGGGCGCCGACCTGCTTGTGCCGCTGAAGTCCGGCGAGGGTCGCTACGTCGCCAGCGAAAAGGTGCTCGACGAGCTCGAGGGCGAGGGCCGGGTGGTGTTCCGCTACCGCGACAACCCCAACGGCTCGCAGCGCGACATCGCCGGCATCAGCTCGGCTGACGGTCGCGTCGTCGGCCTGATGCCCCACCCCGAGCACGCAACCGAGGCCCTGACCGGCCCGTCCGACGACGGTCTCGGCCTGTTCTACTCGGCGCTGGACCTCGTGCTGGCTGCCTGACGCACTCACAGCCGCCGAGTGTCGAGTCGCACCTCGTTGGCCGTATCAACGTAGTAACACGCTGCATCGGCGGTTTCGCTGACAGCTTCTACGAAGTCGCTCCCGTGGTAGAGCAGGCCGGCGCCGTCATCGGTGGCGTACCCAGGCGGCAGCGTCCCGTCTGCGATCAGCCGCTGGAACAGAGGCCGCCGCTGCGGTTCGGAGTCGTAGTGCACCCCGTTGGCAAATGGCACCAGGGCGAGGCCGTTGGTGACAGGGCGGAGGTCGGGACCGAAGGAGTCGGTGGTGCCGCCGGCATGCCAGCAGATGGAGCCGGCTGAGATGCCGGTGAGCACGACGCCGGCCTCCCACGCGCGACGCATCGCAGCGTCCACGCCGTGCAACCGCCACATGGCGAGCAGGCCTGCCACGCTTCCGCCGAATACCCAAACCACGTCCTGGTCGAGCAGCAGGCCGTCGATGTCGTCGACGTTGGGCATCGGGAACAGCGACAGATGCGAAGCGAGCCACCCACGCACACGCGCGGCCTCGTACAACTGGTGTAGCAGTCCCACGTCGTCACCAATTGCGGTCGCCAGGAAGCAGACTCGCGGTGCGCGCCCTGTCACGCCGGACAGCTCGACCGCGAATTCGCTAAGTGCACTGAACTCAAACCGGGTCCGATCGCCCGGGCGAATGCCGCCGCTGGTTGCCAAAATGGTGGGAACATCGGCGGACATGAGTCAAACGTACAGGCCAGAATTCGTGTGCTGGGGGGCGCTCACAGCGGCTTAGGGTCGATCTAAGGACGACGCCGAGACCCGGCGCGATGAGGAAGAGGACCCCAGCATGTACAGAGGACGACGGAGTGTCCGTGTCATCGCGACCGCGCTGCCGGTCGGAGCAATGATGTGGGCCGCGGCCGCCCCGGCGGCAGCCTGGCCTTTGCCCTTGACCTCCGATGAGACCAACTACCTCAACGCCGTCCGCGGCAGCTTTCCCGGTGATGACGACCAGCTGCTACTGGCCGGCAAGCAGGCATGCCGGCTGCTCTACACCGGCCAGCCCGCGTCCGCCGTCATCGATTCGACGGCGGCCCAGTACGGCGCCGGCCCCGACCAAGCCGCCGGGGTAGTGAACGCCGCGCGCGGCACCATGTGCACCCAAGCGCCCGGCTGACGCTCAGCCCGAGGCTAGAGTCGCTCCATGGTTGCCGAGCCGTTGATCGCCTGGCTTCTGGATTCTGATCCGGCCCTGCGCTGGCAGGTCGAGCGCGACCTCGTTGGCGAACCGTCCGACGTTTGGGAAGCCACGCGGGCACGGATCGCGGCCGAAGGCTTCGGCGCGCGGCTTCTCGAATTGCAGGATGCCGATGGTCAATGGGCCGGCGGCGCATTCTTCCCCGCTGACTTCGACTTTGAGGGGCCTGAGGCGACGCAAGCTGGACAACCCTGGACGGCCACGACGTGGACGCTGAACTCTTTGCGGGAGTGGGGCCTTGACGCCATCGCCTTGCGTGAGCGTCGCACTGCCGAGTTGCTCGCCGAGAACAGTCGCTGGGAGTACAACAACCTGCCGTTCTGGAGCGGCGAGGTGGACTGCTGCATCAACGCCTGGACGGTTGCCAATGGTCTGTGGCTGGGCGCCGACATCACCGGCATCATCGACTGGTTCCTCGAGCATCAACTGCCCGACGGAGGCTGGAACTGCGAGTGGGTAGAAGGCTCAAGGCGATCGTCGTTTCACTCGACGTTCAACTCCCTCAAGGGACTGCTCTCCTACGACGCCGCGACCGGCGGCACCGACACCACACGCGCTGCACGGCGCGCCGGGCAGGAATACCTCCTGCAGCGCAGGCTTTTCCGCCGTCTGTCGACGGGCGAACCGGTGGCTGCGTGGGTAGACCAGTTCACCTACCCGTTCCGCTGGACGTATAACGTGCTCAACGCGACGGAGTACTTCCGTCAGGCTTCAGTACTCGACGGTGCCGCGCCGGATCCGCGTATGAGTGAGGCGATCGAGCTCATCCGCTCCGCAAGACAGCCCGATGGCACTTGGTTGCAGGCTGACGGGCATCCCGGCCGCGTGTGGTTCGAGGTCGACGCACCAGCCGGCGAGCCCTCGAAGTGGCTGACTCTGTTCGCGATTCGGGTGCTGGCCTGGTGGGACGGCAGTCCGTAACGCCGCGAGCGTGTCCTAAATGCCGTTGTTTCACGGCGTGTCTATGTGCAGACGCGCGCGCTCGCGGAAAATGGGGAGCGGGCTAGGGGGTGAGCGCGACCGAGGCTTCGGCGGTGTAGCACAGGAACGTCAGCGTCTCCTGCAGATACAGCTGCACCGTATCGGCGTCGTGGGACAGGTATCCGATCGACACGTCGGTGCCCAGCTGCAGATCGAAATCGCCGCCGCGCGTGGACATTACGAACGCGCCGTCGATGGCCGGCGCCCAGATGATCTCACCGTCGACGAGCCGGTTGAGGTGCTCACGGATCGGATAGCCGTGTTCGGTGGTCTCGCTGACCTTGGTGTACACGTCGGCCGACAGCAGCACCGAGTACGGTCCGTCGACACCGGCCAGTCGCAGCTCGGACAGCGCCTGGGCGATCACGTCGGGGATTTCCCGTGCGTCGTCGGGCAGCGCCAGCGCCGGGTTCGAACTGCACGCCCGGATGCCCTCGATGGACGCCGCCTGGTAGCCCTCGAAGATGGCCCGGTCCTCGACGAACGCCAGCTTCTTGGCGGCATCCTTGACCGGATCCCAATCCGAGTCCTGCGACCCGCGCTCGACATCGTCGATGGCCGTTCGGGTCACGGTGAACGGCACCCGCAGCTGCACCAGCGGCTTGCTGTCGCGCAGGTGTGCCACAACGCCGTCCCCGGGCGGGATGACGTCGCGCAGATGGCCGGTGCTGATCGCCGCCGTCACCGGCCCGCCGGGCTCGCTGACGTCGACCACCCTGCGGCCGGCGACGTGCCGCTTGAAGGTGCGCGTCGCCTCCAATTCGATTTCCGCCCAGGCAACTTCGGTCACCGGTGCCAGATCGCGGTACAGGTTGTTCATCGAGGAGATCCTTTCAGGCTGCCGATCCCGAGTGATCCGGTGTATGCGACCGGGGCCACCACCGGAGCTTCGGCCTCGGATGCCGAACCGGGAAGTGGCGGTGGGTCATTGAGGAAATCGGTGATGGGAGTGAAGAACACGCCGCCCGTCACGGCGGTGGAGAAGTCGAGGACGCGATCGGTGTTGCCGGGCGGGTCGCCGATGAACATGTTGCTCAACATCTGCTCGGTGACCGCGGCGGTGCGTGAGTACCCGATGAAGTACGTGCCGAATTCGCCCTTTCCGACCTCGCCGAAAGGCATGTTGTGCCGGACGATCTTCAGCTCGTTGCCATCATCGTCGGTGATGACATTCAGGGCCACATGCGAATTCGCGGGCTTCACATCGTCGTCGAGCTCGATGTCGTCCAGCTTGGTTCGCCCGATGACACGCTCCTGCTCCTCCGTCGACAGCGAGTTCCAGGAGTCCATGTCGTGGACGTACTTCTGCACATGCACGTAGCAGCCGCCGGCGAAATCGGGGTCCTCGTCGCCGATCTGGGTGGCGCTGTCGGCCAGCGGCCCGTTCGGGTTCTCGGTGCCGTCGACGAAGCCGAGCAGGTCGCGGTTGTCGAAGAACCGGAACCCGTGCACCTCGTCGACCACGGTCAGCTCACCGAACGCCTCGACGAGCTTGGTGGCCAGCTCGAAGCACACATCCATCGATTCGGCCCGGATGTGGAACAGCACGTCGCCCGGTGTGGAGGGGGCGTGGTGGCGCGGACCCGCGAGCTCGATGAACGGGTGCAGTTCGGCCGGCCGCGGACCGGAGAACAGCCGGTCCCATGCGTCGGATCCGATCGACGTCACCACCGACAGTCGCTTGGCAGGATCGCGGAATCCGATTGCCCGCACCAGTCCCGAGATGTCGGGCAGCGCGTCGTGGACGGCCTGTTCGCCACCCTGGTCGATTGTCGCAACCAGAAAGATGGCCGCAGGTGTCAACGGCGCCAGGACCGGCTGCGGCAGTGGTGCGGGCACCATCTGACCTTAGCTTCAAGATCTTCGGCCATGATGGTGAACCATGTCCGCGAGTGCGCAAGGGCTGTGCGAGTTCATCGATGCGTCGCCGTCGCCTTTTCACGTCTGCTTGACCGCCGCGCAACGGCTCAGCGCCGCCGGCTTCACCGAGCTCTCGGAACGCGACCCGTGGCCGGGCGAAGGCCGGTTCTTCACCGTGCGGGCCGGGTCGCTACTCGCCTGGCGGGTCGGCGGAGACGCCGGCGCCCCGTTTCGCATCGTCGGCGCCCACACCGATAGCCCCAATCTGCGGGTCAAACAGCACCCCGACCGATTCGTGTCCGGCTGGCAGATCGTCGCGCTGCAGCCCTACGGCGGCGCCTGGCTGAACTCCTGGCTGGACCGCGATCTCGGCATCAGCGGCCGGCTGTCGGTACGGATCGGCGACACCATCGATCACCGGTTGGTGAGGATCGACGAACCGATCCTGCGGGTGCCGCAGCTGGCCATCCACCTGGCCGACGACCGCAAATCGGTGTCGCTGGATCCGCAGCGCCACGTCAACGCGGTTTGGGGCACCGGCGGTGGGACGCGGACGTTCATGGCTTTTGTCGCCGAGCGCGCCGGTGTCGATGCGTCCGACGTCCTCGGCTTCGACCTGATGACCCACGACCTCACCCCCTCGACGTTGGCCGGAGCGAACCGCGACCTGCTCAGCGCGCCGCGCCTGGACAACCAGGCCACCTGCTACGCCGGCCTGGAGGCGTTCCTGGCCGCTTCGGAGTCGGAAGCCGGGACGTATCTGCCGGTGCTGGCGCTGTTCGACCACGAAGAGGTCGGCTCGCAGTCCGACCACGGTGCGCAGTCCGAGCTGCTGATCACCGTCCTGGAGCGCATCACACTTGCCGTCGGCGGTGCGCGGGAAGACTTCCTGCGGCGGCTGCCGGCGTCGATGGTGGCGTCCGGCGACATGGCACATGCAACGCACCCGAACTATCCGGAACGCCATGAACCCAGCCACCTCATCGAGGTCAACGCCGGGCCTGTGCTCAAGGTGCAGCCGAACCTGCGCTACGCCACCGACGGGCGCACCGCGGCCGCATTCGCGCTGGCGTGCGCGCAGGCCGGCGTGCCGCTGCAGCGCTACGAGCACCGGGCCGACCTGCCGTGCGGATCGACGATCGGGCCGGTGACGTCCGCGCGCACCGGCATCCCGACCGTCGACGTCGGCGCGGCCCAGCTCGCTATGCACTCGGCACGCGAAGTGATGGGCGCCGACGACGTCGCCGCCTATGCGGCGGCGCTGGGGGCTTTCTTGTCACCCCACTGATTTAGGGTCAGGGCCATGGCACTCAAGGTGGAGAACATCACTATCGACAGCAACGATCCCGACACGCTGGCCACATGGTGGGCCCAAGCGGTCGGTGGCGAGGTAAATGCCGTTGCCCCAGGCGAATTCGTCATCGTGGCCCGGCCCGACGGACCGGGGTTGGCGTTCCAGAGGGTCGACGATCCCACCCAGGGCAAGAACCGGGTACACGTCGACTTCTCGGCGGCCGATCTGGAAGCAGAGGTGAAGAGGCTGGTTGATCTGGGCGCCGCCGAGACCGGCCGGCACAGCTTCGGGGAGGAGTTCCGTTGGGTGGTGCTGGCCGATCCCGACGGCAACGCGTTCTGTGTGGCTGGGCAGTGATCGCTATTTGATCCGCTGGGCGAGCATCCGCTTGCCCTCTTCTGCGCCCTTCTTGCTGTCGGCCTGCGCCTTGCGGAAAAGGTCGTCCAGCTCGTTGTCGCCATCGCGCTCGGCGTCTTGGACGTAGGTCTCAAGGCGCAGCGCGTTCTCCAGGCACTGCTCGGTGTACCAGAGAAGGTTGTAGTTCTTGTCCTTGGTTCCGGTCACGTGGCCGGTTTCGCTTGTCGAGCTCACGTGTCACCTTCCTTCACATCGTGTTTACCGTGATGTAAATCGCCTACCCACGGGCTGTGGAGCGCAAACCAGAGCGCGGAAGTAGTTCAGCCGCTTTGTTCTTGGCGATTTCCGCCCGGGCGTAGCGATGGTTCGATCCGACACCGGCAGGAACGCCGGCCGCATCACCGCCGGACTGGGATGATCTTGTTCGTGCTGCTGTCGCTGATCGCGATTTCCGTCGTTCTGGCCGGTTGGGCCCTGTCCGCGCGCCGATTGGAGCGATGGCGCGTCACTGCGCCGCTCTTCTTGGTGGTTGCCGGCGCCGTGGTCGAATACACCACGCACGGCTCGCTCGCTGACACGCTCAACGCCGACATCGCCGAGCATGTAGCCGAGATCATCCTGGCGGTACTGCTTTTCGTCGACGCCACCGATGTGCGCGGCGGATTCTTCGGCAGTTACCCGCGCTCGGCCATGCGCCTGCTATTTATCGCCCTGCCGCTGAGCATCGCGCTTTCGATGCTGCTCGGCCTCTGGCTGCTGCCCACAACCTCCTGGGCAACGGTCCTTGTCATCGCCTGCATGGTGGTGCCGATCGACTTCGCCCCAGCCGAATCGATTCCGCGGGACCAACGGATTCCCGACCGGGTCCGGGACCCGCTCAAGGTCGAAGCCGGATACGCCGACGGCATCGTCGCGCCGACATTCCTTTTCGCGTTGGCTCTAGCGAGCGAGAACCTACAGGCGAAGACACCGCTGCATACGCTGGGCTTAGCCGTGACAGAAGCCGTCATGGCCATCGTGGTGGGGCTGTGCGTCGGCGCGGGTCTGGCCGTCGCGGCCAACTTCTCCGAAAGACGCGGCGTGATGACGGAGCAGTCGAGGCGCCTCATTCTGGTGGCCGCACCCGCCCTGTCGTACACGGTGAGCCTCTGGGTGGAGGGAAACGGCTTCGTCGCGGCGTTCGTATGCGGTGTTGCGTTCAATCTCTTTCGACACTCGCCGGACATCCGGAACGAGCTGGAGCTGCTCGACGACATCGGCTTCCTGCTGACGGCCGCGATGTGGTTCGTCTTCGGTGGGGTCGTGTTGATCGCGTACTGGTCGGCCGATCTGTCCATAGGCGTGGTGGTGTTCTGCGTGCTCGCGCTGACCGTCGTTCGAATACTGCCGGTGCTGTTGGCGATGCTCCGATCACGGTTGTCCTGGGGCGAGCGGCTCTTGATCGGCCTGCTCGGAGCCCGGGGCACCCCGTCGATCGTTCTCGGCCTGCTGGCGTTCAACGTGCTCGACGGCGGCGCCGAGCATGCGGTTCTGCTGACGATGGTCCTGGTCGTGCTGGGCAGTGTCGTCATACACGGTGTCGGCGCGCCGCTGGCCGCGCACGCCTACGCGAGGTCGCGAACTAAACTGTCTGCGTGACGTCCGGGCTCAGGCACGACCTCGACACTGTCGACCACGCCGCCGCCACCCCCGAAGCACCCCAGCCGTTCCGCGAACTCGGCCTCAAGGACGACGAGTACCAGCGGATTCGTGAGATCCTCGGCCGTCGACCCACCGACGCTGAGCTGGCGATGTACTCGGTGATGTGGAGCGAGCACTGCTCCTACAAATCGTCCAAGGTGCACCTGCGGTACTTCGGTGAGACGACCACCGACGAGATGCGGGCCCATCTCATGGTCGGGATGGGCGAGAACGCCGGCGTCGTCGACATCGGCCAGGGCTACGCGGTCACGTT
>DATFCF010000898.1:0-4060 GCA_035253445.1 Mycobacterium sp. | reverse complement strand
TCGCCGGAGCGGGCAATTCGGACTGGGCTGGCATATCGTCTCCTAGTTGGGTGCGGATGGACTGATGAAGCCCTGCCGCAGCGTGTCGTTGTACCGGCGATCCACCCAATTCTCGAACTTCGGTGCCGGAGAAGCAATTTGACCCGACGCCGCAAAGAGATCGGCGAGCTTCTGCTCCGAGGCCACGATCTCGTCGTCGAGTTCGGTCGGCAGCCGCAGGCTGCGGCCTTGAACGACCTCCGCCACCTTCACGTCCAACCCGACCGCGGCGGCATAGCTTTCGGCCCACTTCTGCGGGTTGTCCTTGGCCCACCGGACCGCCTTTTCGTAGCGCACCAAGAGATCGGCCAGCGCCGTGTTGCGCTTCGGGTCGGCGAGCGCTTGGTCCGAAGCGATACCGAACCAGTTGCCGTTGGTGACGTCTCGAGCCTGACCGATGCTGCGCACCGGTACCTGCGCGGCAATCTGCGCGGTGTAGGGATCCCAGATGGCCCACGCGTCGGCCAGCCGTTGCGTGAATGCGGAGAGCGCATCGGCGGGCTGCAAGAACACCAGCTTGACGTCGGACGTCGAAAGCCCGGCCTTGTCGAGCTGTCCGAGAATGTGACCGTGCGCCGAACTGCCCTTGCCAACCGCGATGCTCTTGCCGCGCAGATCGCTGATCGAATGGATCGGCGAATCGGCATGCACCACAATCTGATCGCCATTGCCGCCGCCGTCGTAGGCGGACACCACCTTCACCTTCGCATTGGACGCCGCACCGAAGATGGGTGGTGAGTTGCCGGTGATCGCGAAGTCGATCTTGCCGGCTGTGGCCGCCTCCACCTGCGGCGGACCCGACGTGAAGGTGGAGAACGCGACCTTGTACGGCAGGTTCTCCAGCGCACCGGCGGCGCGCAGCAGCGCCTCAGTGCCACCCTTCTGATCGCCGATCTGCAGCGTGAGGTCGGACAGTTCGGAGAGCGGCACGGCGTTCGGTGCCTGCTCGGCACCCGAATTCTCTTCGCGCGACACGCATCCTGCCAGCAGTAGAGCGAGTAGCGCGATCACGACAGCGAGTTTCCGCATGATTGTCCTATTCGTCGGTCAGATCTGGACGCCGAGCTTGTCGAGTAGCTCGGCGCGGTAATGCTCGGCAGCGGTGGACTGGCGGGGGTCGTCAATGGCCAGCGTGTGTACCACGCGACCGTTTTCGAGGACGAGCACTCGGTCGGCCAGCGCGACCGCTTCGTCAACGTCGTGGGTGACGAGCAGGACGCCGAATCCGTGCTCTCGCCAAAGATCAAGCAGTAGCCCGCGCATGCTCAGTCGTGTGAGCGCGTCCAGCGCCCCAAACGGCTCGTCGAGCAGCAGCAGTTCCGGCTCGGCCACCAAGGCCCGCGCGAGCGAAACACGTTGCGCCTGACCGCCTGACAGTGTGAGCGGCCATGCCTCGGCGCGGTCGGCGAGACCGACGTCGGCCAGCGCACGCTCGGCGCGCTCGTGCGCCTGGGCCTTCGGCAGCCGGGTTCGCGTCAGGCCGTACACCACATTGGTGCGCACGTCGCGCCACGGGAACAGCCGGGGTTCCTGAAACGCCAGCGCCGGCGGGCCGGTCACCGCACGGTCCCCGGTGTGATCCGTCGAAAGTCCCGCGAGTACTCGCAGCACGGTCGACTTTCCCGAACCGCTGCGGCCGATCAGTGCAACGATCTCGCCGCGGGCGATTCGCACCGAGACGTCGGTGAGCACGTGATGGTCGCCGTACCACTTGTTCACGTGTCGCAGTTCTCCGGCAACGCGGGTCTGGCGTTCGGAGGCGATGGTCATGAGCGGTACCTCAGTGCCCGATGCTCCAATTCGCGCACGATGGCGTCGGTTCCGATGCCGAGTAGGGCGTACACGATCAACCCGAAGATGATGATGTCGATGCGCAAGAAGTCGCGGGCGTTGTTGATCAAGAATCCAATTCCCTTATCCGCATTGATCTGTTCGGCAACGATGAGAGTGAGCCAGGCGATCGCCAGCGACTGCCGCACGCCGACGAGGACCTGTGGTGCGGCACTGGGCACGATGATGCTCCGGAACCGTTGCCAGAACGAAAAGCCGAGCACCTGAGCGGTCTCGAAGAGCTTCGGGTCGACCTGACGGATCGCCGAGAACGTATTCAGATAGAGCGGAAAACTCACCCCGAGCGCGACCAACAGCACTTTGGGCAGTTCTCCGATGCCGAACCACAGGATGAACAGCGGGATCAAGCCGAGATGCGGCAGCGCCCGGATCATTTGCATCGGCGGGTCGACGGTGGCCTCGAACCATCGGGACAAGCCGACCGCGGTTCCCAGAGCGACACCCACGAATCCTCCGAGCAGCAGCCCTTCGACCACGCGGAGCCCGGACACGCGCAGTGCGTCGGCCAGTTGCCCGTTCTCGATCAACTCGATACCGGCCTCGACGATCAGTGACGGTGCCGGCAACACGTCTTGCGGGATCAGCCCGAGTGCACTGCCCAGCTGCCACAGGCCGAGAAGGACGATCGGCGACGCCAGCCGGATCAGGCCCCACTTGCGCTGGCGCAGACGCCGATTCGCGACAGGAGTGGGCGCGAGTTGAGGCGCGGCCAGTTCGGCGGGACTAGTCACGGTGAGCTGACGCTACGGGGAGCCATCTCGCCGCTGAAGGTTTTGATTCGCCGTGATGCAAAGAACAACGGCCCTCCCGGACTGAACGCTGAGGCGTTCACTCCGGGAGGGCCGTTGGGCGAGCAGCTTGTTCAGTTCAAGCGGAAGGTGCCGGTCACGAGCGTCGGGGTGACAGCCGAGCCGTTGATCGTCGACTTCGCGCTCTTGTTCTGCAGGAATTCGATCTGTGCCGCCTGCTGAAGCTGTCGTTTGTTGCGCACGCCGTTGCGGAACTGCTGGTCGTTGAGTTGCTGCAGTTCGGCCTGCTCGAAGTCGCGGCCGCTGATGCTGCCCGTGTTGAACTGCACGCCAGTCGCCGACCCGTCCTCGCGCACCACCCACGATGCGCGCACACCCTCGAAATCGGCGGTATACATGCCTGCCACACCGGACACCGGGGCCGCGGTGAATTTGTAGGCGACGCCGTTCATGGTCAGATCACCCTCGACGTCGGTGCCGGTGAACTCCGCCTTGAGCGTGTCGCGGAACCGCGATGTGATGTCGATCTTGCCGTCGGTCTGATTGCCGAAGAACCAGGCTTCGTCGTCGGTGCCGTTGCAGGCGTAGGCGGCGATGTCGGCGCCGTCGACGGAGATGCCGATGGTCATCGACTTGCCGTCTGCCGCCTTCATATCCGCGACATATCGGGCCGACTGCGGGAACGCGGACTCGGTCGCCGTGGTGGTGGCGGGAGCCGGTTCGGATGTGGGGGTCGCTTCGGTGGATGTGCCGCCGGAGCACGCGGACAGGGTGCCAAGGGCGACGAGCGCGCTGACACCCACAAGCAGGGTGCGGATGTGCTTTCTCATGTGACCAGCATGAATGGTCGGTAGTCGCCGCACATGAAGAATGTATGGAGATTGCGTGGAGAAGCAGAGGCGGACAGGGGCAACAGACGTCGATCAGACGCAAAGGAAGGCGTCGACCTCGTCGCGGAACACCTGCCAAGCCGGCTCGCTCGCGGTCAGCAGGTGGTTGTTGCTCGACAGCGCGACCAGGCGGGAATCCGGAATCAGGGCCGCGAGTTCCTCGCCGAAGCGCATTGGGACGCGGTGATCGTCGCGGGAGTGCAGGATCAGTGTCGGGCAGGACACCTGCTGGGCTTCGTCGCGGACATCGATGCGACTGAACTCTTCGAGGAAGCGCACGGCGTTCTCGGGTGATGTGGTGCGCCGCTGCAATTGATCGAATGCCGCCCAGTCGGCGCGGGTGCCATCTGGCTGAAACTGTGACGCGAAGACCTGTCGAAATGCGGGGTCGTCACGGCCCCAGCCGACCCGTGCCAACTCGAGATCCAATGCCGCAGCGCGTTGTTCCTCGTCGCCGACGGCCCGAACTGCGCGGCCACGCGCATACGCACCGCACAACACCAGCCGACTGACTCGCTCGGGGTGGCGAGC
>DATFCF010000897.1:0-10908 GCA_035253445.1 Mycobacterium sp. | reverse complement strand
CACGCCGATCGACGACCCCAACCTTGCGCCGATGATGTCGCAGGGCGTCGACCTCGACGAGATTGTCTGTGCGGCCGAGTACGCGCAGACCACCGAGGACGTCGAGATGATGGAAGATTCCATGGGGCTCGGCCAAATCATCACCGCGATGCCGCCGATCCATGCGATTCCGGCAGTGGTCGCCGCACCGCCAGGCATCATGACCTACAACGATCTGCCGCTGACCCTTCCGCGCGGCATCGTGGCAGCTTAGGGCCGTCCCGCAACCTTCCTCGGCGCTGCCGATTCGCGATAGCGCGCACCGTATTTCGGCACCGCAACCGTGCCGTCATGTCGAGCGGCCGTGATCGCGTTGCGCAATGGTCGGGCCAGTCCGGCGAAGGACGCCATGTCGAGCACCATCGGTGTCAACAGCCGGTTGTGCACGAACGCGAACGCGCTGCCGGTCGCCGGATCGGCCCATCCGAGCGTCCCGCCAAGACCGATGTGGCCAAAGCCCTTGAGTAGTCCGGGAATCGGCGATTCGTGATAGCCGAGGTGAAATGGCATCGGAACGCCGATGTTCAGATCCGGCCACGGCCTTGGCTTTCCGATCAGCCCCTGGACCAATTCGGCCGACAGGTACTGCGTTCCGTTGATGCTGCCACCGTTGGCGATCGCGGCGTACATCTTAGCCAGGCCGCGAGCAGTCACCACCCCGTTGGCGGCTGGCACCTCGCCGTCCAGAAACGGGATATCGCCTTGCACAAAGGATTTGATGCCTGGAAAGAACATCGCCCCGAACGCACCGGACAGCGGCAGTCCAGCCACCCTTGGCGCGACGAAGTTGAATACCGGGTTGGTCCTGGTGCTCTGCGGCGCAAGGATCTGCGCGACCTTGGTCGGCGCACCGGCGGGCGGGCGGCCAAGGTGCAGACCGTCGGTGTTGAGTGGAGCAGCGACTTCCTGACGGATCAACTCGCGCATACCCATCCCCGTCACCGATCGGGCAAGACCCGACAGCAGCCATCCGTACGTCAGGGCGTGATATGCCGGCCAGCCCCGAAGGCGATCCACCGATGCGGCCGCGAGTTTCTCCTCCATCAGTTGGTGGTCCAGCAGCTGGTCTTTGGTCACGCCCTTCAGATGCGAAAGCCCGGCGCGGTGCCGCAGCACGTCGCGCACGATGATCTCGGCCTTACCGTTGGCGCCGAATTCCGGCCAGTAATCGGCGACGGGCTCGTCGTAAGACAGCAGGCCGCGGTCGACAAGTCGGTGGATGACGGTGGCCGTCACGCCTTTGGTCGCGGAGAACACCATCGCGCCGGTATCGGCCGTCCACTCCTGGGCACCGTCGCGGTCCGACCACCCCGTCCAGACGTCGACGACGGGCCGCCCGTCGATGAACACCGCCAGGGCGCCACCACCGAATCGGCGTCCGGGGAACAAGCCCTTGAATACCCGAACGACGTTTCCGAAACGCGGATCTGCGGCACCCTGTACGCCACCGGGAAGGCCTTCGGAGGGCCGTAGAAGCGGCGCCTTCGTCATAGAGCTAACTTTGCTGTGCGGCACGACGATGCATGTGCCGAATCGTCATATCGCACACCGGTACCTAGCCGGGCGGTGGTGGCGGCTGCGTGGAGCTCGAACCAATCGATGGACCGAAGGCGGGCCTCACCACCACCTTGGTCGCTTGGGCCTTCAGCTGTGCACCCGGCGGTCCGGCCAAGGTGACGTCCTTCATGATCCTGGCCTCGGTTCCGTGCACCATGAAGTCGCCGCTCTGCGGCTCGTGACCACCGGTTACCTCGTATTCGATCCGTAACTCGTCAGGCGGTAACGGATGCCTTCCGATGTATTCCGGCTCGATCGTGTACGTGTAGGTGCATCCACCCTGCGGCGGACAGTCCTGCGCCGTGACCACGACCCCGATGGTGAATTCCTTTGGCGTGGGCACCTTCGGCGGCGGCGGTGGAGGCGGGGTACGAGCGGTGGGCGCAGGCGATGAGTGGTCCCCGAAGATCAAGGCGGACGCGATGCCGATCCCGCCTGCGAGCATCGCGAAGATCGCCAGCGCCGCTGACCATCGGCGCACCACGTCGGTCCAAGTACGTTCGCTCATCCCCTGCCCTACCGGTCGGTCGCAGACCTCACTGTGCCAACTATCGCGGCCGCAGGCAGGAGCTTACGTAGATTTTCGTCAATCGCATCAGTGCTGGGGCCGACGCCGCCGCCCCAGGACGATGGTCAGGACGATCGCGCCGAGACCCAATGCCGCCACGATCGCCGCGGCGACGAGGAGGGTGATGTCTTTGCCGCTGAGACCGGTGGGAGACGAGTCGCTCACCAGCTGCAAGTCGTAGTCGCCCGGCAGTGGTCCTTCCGCGGGTGCTTCCATTCCCGGGAAGCTCTGGGTCTTGTGCACCTCGAATTGCTGTGCGCCGGTTTCGGTCTGCTTCCATTCACCCCACGCCGGCCGCGATAGTGACGGCGCACAGGCGAATTGCGATCCGACGTGACCGCGCCACGCCAATGGTCACTCGTCGATGGTAGGCAGCCACCGCTCCCGCGGGGGTGTTATACGAAACCTACTTTGTTGCGATCGGAAGCCCAGTTTCGTTTCAGTCGACCGCGATCGCGTCAACGATGTCGAGTCGTGCGGCACGCACGGCCGGTGGGATGGCGCCCAGCAAGGTCAATCCCAAAGCAGCGCAGGCGAATACGACGGCGAGCAGACTCGGCTCAAAGACCACATCGATGCTGAGCACCTGGGTCAACGCGGAAGCGCTCAAGTACTGGTTGGCGGTACCGAAGACCACACCGATCACCGCACCGACGGCACCGAGCCCCGCTGCCTCGGCCAGCACGGTGCGCAGTGCGAAACGCCGTGACGAGCCCATCGCCCGCAACACACCCAGCTCGCGCCGCCGCTCCAGAACCGAGAGCATCAGTGTGTTGAGCAACGCCACGCTCGCGACGAACACGACAATCCACGCCATCACCGTGATGAGTTGAGTGCCCTGAGCCAGTGAGGCACCGACGGCCTTGGCCGCCTCGTCGCCCGAGTACACGTAAACGTCGGTGGGCAGGCGGTTACGGATGGCCGTCTCGACACCGGCACGGTCGGCTCCTGGCGCGAGCAGGACGGCGAGAATCGTCGACCCGGGGCGTTCGAACCAATCCCTGACCTGGATAAGGCTCATCGAGACGACGCCGCCGAGCAGGGAGAAGAACGGCACGACCTGCAGTACGCGGACACGCCGCTCCCCGGTGGGCGTGGCCATCGTCAATTCATCGCCTGCCTCGAGACCGAGCGTGCGGGCGATGTCACGGGAGACCACGACGCCGTCACCCGCGATTACCTGCTCGAGCACCCGCTCGTCCATCGCATGCGAGGGTGGCGCGACCGCGCCGGGCGCAAGCCCCTGGATCACCACCCGGTTGCCGCCGAGGGTCGCGTAGGCCATTTGGCCAGGAACCACGCGGTCCACCCCGGGGATCGACGCGACCGCAGACTCGGTGTCGGAAGGCAGCACCGGAGCCGTCGGGAACACCCCGGGACCCGACGAGCTGACGAAGAATCCGGCGTCGGCGAGCGACGCGAAACTCTCGTTCGTCGAATCGATGGCGTTGCCGTTGGATCCGGTGCTCTGCACCGTGATCGACACGGCGATCAGCACGGTCATCAACGTCGCCCACACCCGTCGCGGTGACCGTTCGATGGTCGCCGACGCGAGTGCGCCAGGCGCGCCGAAGGCTCGCGCGCCCGCAGCGGCCAACGCAACGATCGCGCCCGCGAACGCGAAGCACACCGCGATCTCGCCGAGGGACACCAGCGCAATCGACACCACCGACAGCTTGCCGAGCTCCCGGGACGCCATCACCACCGATACCGCGATGAGGCCGACGCCAATCAGGGCCGATGCCGCGCGAACGCCGAGTGCGACGGTGTCGGCGGACGAGGCACCGACGGGTGCCAACGCTTCGACCGGCTGCACCTTGTACACCTGCCTGGCCGCCACCGCTGCCGCAGCGACACTGACGACGACGCATGCGGTCAGGGCGATCGGAATCGCGTAGTCGGGCAGGATGTAATCCGTTCGCGATTCGTAGCCTTGCAGCAGCGCTGCCGGCAGCGAAGCGATCGCTTGCCTGCCGATGACCACGCCGAGCCCCGATCCGAGGGCCGCGCCGGCGAAACCCACAATGCCGGCCTCCACCAGGAGGTCCCGCACGATCTGCCGTTTGTCGGCGCCGATCGCGCGAAGCATCGAGATCACCGGGCGCCGCTGGTTGATCGCCATGCTCATCGCATTGAAGATCAGGAACCCGGCAACCACGAGCGCGCCAGATGCCGCTGACAGCATCAGCGCGCGCATGATCGCCACGGCCCCACCCGATTGCGCTGAGCGGAAGGTGGGCTCGGCCACCACGGCCCGTCCGTCCACCGCTTCGGTCACCTCGGTGCGAACCTGCGCCACATCTGCGCCGGGGGCACCGATCACCAATACCGAATCGATCATGCCTTGGCGATCGGTGAGGCGTTGCACTAGCGGCAGCGGTCCGACGATGAAGTTCCCGCCGTTGATGCGTTCGGCGTCAACGCCGGTGATGACGGCCGCGACCGTCACCGTCCCGTTGCCGACTGACACGGTGTCGCCGACCGCGTGTCCCGTTCCCGATCCGACCGCCACCCTGCCGGGCTGGTTGACGAGGGGACCGATCTGGTCCTGGACGGCACGCTGCAAATCGCTCAACATCGCTCTGACACTTTCGGTGACCCCGAGCAGCAGCACACGCTCGGACGGCTTGCCGATCGAGGTTCGCAGCATCGGCACTGCGGCGGCGACGCCCTGCACCCGCGCGACATCGGGCTGCACGGTTTCCGGAAAGCCGGTGTCGGTGACGCCGGAGACTTCCAAAATCGCATTGCCGCCTATGCCGGCGACCAGACGGTCGGAGGAACCGGTGATGGACCCCGCTA
Organism: Mycobacterium sp.; assembly: GCA_035253445.1. Taxonomy (GTDB): domain Bacteria; phylum Actinomycetota; class Actinomycetes; order Mycobacteriales; family Mycobacteriaceae; genus Mycobacterium. The sequence goes on along the minus strand of DATFCF010000897.1, from coordinate 5,942 downwards.
TGCCGAACACCGCAACGAGCAGCGTTGCCGAAATCCCCACCACCACAAGCGACATGACCGTCCGCCCCGGATGCGCCCGCAACTCGCGCACGTTGAACACGCGCATCCGGTCCACGATCACGCGATTTCGCCACCAGCCAGCACGTCGGAGCCGATGCGGCCGTCGCTCAAGGTGATCACCCGGTCCGTCAACGACGCGGCGTCGAGATTGTGCGTGACCATCACCACCAAACGGCCATCCTGATGGGCGATGTCGGTGAGCAGCGCCATGATCGTGGCGCCTGTCTTCGTGTCGAGGTTGCCCGTCGGCTCGTCTGCGAGAAGCAGCGGCGGATCCATCATCAGCGCGCGCGCGACGGCAACTCGCTGCATCTGGCCGCCGGACAGCTCTGACGGTCGGTGGTCTGCGCGGTCGGCGAGCTCCACCTGTGCCAGCAGGTCGATCGCACGCGACTTCGCCTTCGACATCCGCTCTCCGTCAAGCAGCTTGGGCACGGCAACGTTCTCCCACGCCGTCATCGTCGGCAGCAGGTTGAAGAATTGAAAGACGAAACCCACACTGTGTCTGCGAAATTCGGATTGCTCGTCGTCGTTGAGGTCACCGATCTCGCTGCCCTGGAATCTGATCGATCCGGAATCGGGTCTGTCCAGTGCTCCGAGCAGGTGCAGCAGCGTACTCTTGCCTGCTCCGGATGGACCCACGATGGAAACGAGTTCACCGCCGGTCAGTGTCAGCGTGAGTCCGTCGAGCGCGCGAACGGCCTGACCACCGATGCGGTAGGTCTTGGTGACCTCCGTCATATCCAGCATCGGGTGCTGTTCTCGATGCCTCATATCGCCGCCGCAGCGACGACGGTGGTTGCGTCGGTCGTCTTCTCTCCTCCACCTTCGGCGGGTTTCTCGTCAACCCCATCCGGCGTCTGCGCAGCAAGATACTCGGCTAGCAACACGATCGTCGGGTAATCGAACACGGCCGTGGCGGTGATGGTGAACCCACTGCCGAACTGGCCGAGCAGCCGGTTGCGCATCTCGACTGCCATCAGCGAGTCCATCCCCAACTCCAGGAACCGGCTGGTTGCCGCCGGTGGTTGCGCGAGTCCCAGAATCTGCTGTAGTTCACGTTGCAGGTGCTCGGTGATGAAACCGCCGCGCTGTTTGTCGGGGACGTCGTGCAGTCGCTTGAGCAGCGCGCTGTCGCCAGCGGCGACCGCGGTATCGTTCGGCAGCACTTGATCGAGAATCGGTGGGCGCGCGGCGCCAAGCAACTTCGCGGCACGGTGCCAGTTCGCTTTGAGCACGACGGCCTGTCCGATCCCGTGTGCGACGACCTCGCCCAGTGCGTTCAGCGCCGCCGTCGGCTCCAGCGGAATCAGCCCGCGCGCACCCAGATTGGCGCGTGCGGCGTCCGAACTGGCCATGCCGCCCTGCGCCCACGGGCCCCAGTTCACGCTCGTGGCAGGCCGACCCTGCGCCTTGCGATGGGCGACGAGTCCGTCGAGCATCGCATTCGCGGCGGCGTAGTTGGCCTGGCCGGGCGACCCGAGCACACTCGTGCCGGACGAATACACGACGAAGAACTCGAGATCGTCGTCGAGGGTCAACCGGTGTAGCTGCCACGCGGCGAACGCTTTGGGCGCCAACGCTGTTCGGAAATGCTCCAGATCCTGTTGCGGAAGCAGTGCATCGTCGATCACGCCGGCGAGGTGAGCCACGCCGCCTAGCGGAGGCAACTCCGCCCGGATGCGCTGGAGGACACCAGACAGCTGTTCCTCGTTGCCGACGTCGGCGGCGAACACGTGGATCCGGCAGTGATAGCGCTCCGTGATCTCCGCGATCGTCGCCTCCGCCGACGGATTCGGACGTCTGCTTGTCAGCACGATGTCACCTGCTCCGAGCTGAGCCAGATACGCCGCCGTGTGCAAACCGAGTGCGCCGAGGCCGCCGGTGATCAGATAACTGCGATCGCCGCGTGGCGCCAGCGGTTCGGGCATCTGCAACACGATCTTTCCGATGTGCCGCGCCTGCTGCATGCGGCGGAACGCCCGTTTGGCTTCGGCCAGCGGGTAGATTTCAGCGGGCAGCGGCACGATCTCACCGGTGGCCAGCCCGTCGGACACCTCGGCCAGCAGGCGTCGAATGCGCTCGGGGTCCGTCGCGATCGTGGTGTCGAGTGCGATGATCTCGTAGTCGATGTCGGGACGGGCCTCGGCCATCTGTTCCCTGCTCCAGATGTCACGTTTGGCGATCTCGACAAATCGACCGCCCGGCGCCGTCGCCTTCACGGTCGCCTCGATGAAGCCCTCGTTCGTCAGACTGTTGAGCACCAGGTCGACGCCGGCACCGTGGGTGTCGGCAAGGATTTGGTCCGCGAAATCGGTTGTGCGCGAATCGTAGACGTATTCGATACCGATCTTGCGCAGCATCCCGCGTTTGTAGGCGCTCGCCGTGGCGAAGACCGTTGCCCCGCGCCGGCGTGCCAATTGAACAGCGGCCAAACCGACACCACCGCTCGCGGCGTGCACGAGGATCCGGTTTCCGGGTCCTATCTGGGTCCAGTCGAACGAGAGCAGAGTGGTGAGCGCGGCAGCCGGCGTCGTCGCCGCCGCGGTAGCGCTGATCCCGTCCGGAACCGGCGCCAACCAGTGCACCGGCACGTTGACCCGGCTGGCAAACGAACCGGGCATGAAGCCGAATACCTGTTGCCCAACCTCGAATTCGGTGACACCCGGGCCGGCTTGCGTGACGACGCCGGAGCAGTCGCCGCCCAGTGGGCCGGGATCGCCGGGGTACAGTCCGAGCACATTGAGCACATCACGGAAGTTCAAGCCGCCGGCCTGCACCCGCACCTGGACCTGTCCCGCAGCCGGCGGGACGACATCCGTCTCGACGATCCGGAGGTTGTTGATCGCCCCGCGTTCGGTCGGGGTCAGGGCATAGTCGACACCGCGCGGGATTGCGAGATGACCGCTGCGCGCCCACGGCAGCACCCGTGGCACCAGGAACTTGCCCTGGCGCACCGCCAGTTCGGATTCGTCACCGGGTGCCGCGACGAGGCTCGCCATGAGCTGTGTGTTGTCGTCGGACCCGTCCAGGTCGACCAGCCTGCAGCGCAACTGCGGCTGCTCGGCGATGATCGTGCGCCCCAGTCCCCAAAGTGCCGCCTGTGCCGGGTCCACCGGCTCGCCAGGGTCGGTGGCCACCGCTCGCTCCGTGACGATCCAAAGCCCCCCTGCCGGATTCGTCCCTTCCTGCGCCAGCGCCACCTGCACCGCCCCGAGCACACGGCCGAGCCCGGTCTCCAGCCGCGCGCCGAATTCGGTCCCGGACTCTTCTGAGTCCGGATTCCCGCCGATACGGCAGACGATGCCGGGAGCGGGCCGCCCGTTCTCCTGAGCCTGACTGATCTGCTGCATCCAGTGGTCTGCGTCAGAGCTCTCCTCGACCGCGATGCACCCCGGCAACTCAGTCACGAGCTCGTCGAACCCTGTGACCAGCCAGCTACTTTCGGGGTTTTCGACGCTGTCGCCCGAATCTGGCGGGGCCGCTTCACGCCAGCCGATGCTGTAAAGCAGTCGCGTCGCTTCGCCACCTAGCCCGCGCAGCAACGCTTCCCGCGGTGCCCGCTTGACGGTGAACTCATCCAGTCCGCCGAGGCGATGGCCGTCGCGATCCAGGAAATCGAGGTCGAAGACCTGGGTCTCGCTGTCGACGCCGCCTGCCTGCCATCGCACGCGGCAGTAGAACCGCCGCGGCATCCGCTCGCGCAGCTCCACTCGTCCGTACCGCAACGGCAGGAACAGATCGGAGGTGATATCGGCGCCCGCCAATGCGGCGAGCAGCCCGACGCCGGTGATTCCGGTGGCCAGGTCGAGCATGACGGGGTGAATCGGTTCACCCCCGATGTGCTCGGCCAGTTCGTCTCCGACGGTGATGTCGCCGACAGCTTCGTTGTCGCCGACCCACAGCGATTTCAGCGAGGTGCGCCAGGTGGGCCCCAACGCCAGTTCGTTCTCGGCGAATATGTCGAACAAGTGTTGCGGACGGGTGCGGGTCAACCGCTCCAGCGTGATGTCCAGCGGGTCCGGTTGCCCGGGCGGCGCGGTGTCCTCCACGCCTGCGACCACGGCGCCTTCGGCGTTGAGCGCCCACTCGACCTCCCGGTCACCGTAGGGGCGGCTGTGGATCTTGAACGTCCATCCCTGCCTGTCGTCGGCCTGGTGCAGGCTCAGCTGAACCTCACGAGACTCCTTGTCCGTCAAAAGAATCGGCTCGTAGAAGAAGAGGTCAGCCACCGTCGCCGGAGCTTCCACCGCCGCGAGCGCCATCGCCGCATAGGTGGCACCCGGTACGACAACAGTGCCGTAGATGACGTGATCGGCCAGCCACGGCTGCGTCTTGACGCTGAGCCTGCTGGTGTAAACCACGTCTCCGGAGGCCTGATCCTGCGCCATTCCGAGGATGCCCGACACGGCTGCACCGTCGGAGCGGATACCGACGGTCTTGGGCCAGAAGGGGCGGTGCTGGAACGGGTAGGTTGGCAGTTCGAGGCGGCGCCGAGGAACGTGATGTAACGTGCCCAGCCGCGGCCTATGGCCCGCGACATAGGCTGCCGCGACGGCCTCGGTCATCTGCGTGCGGGCATCGGAACCCTTGCGCAGTGAGGCGATCCCACGGGGCGCGTCCGACGATTCCGGCCAGGCGTGCAGTGCCGCCGCGGTCAGTATCGGCTGCGGGCCGATCTCCATCAGCACCGAGCAGCCCAATTGCGCTACCGTGCGAACACTTTCGGTGAATTGCACGGGCTGGCGGGCATGCCGCCGCCAGTACTGTGCGTCGGGAGGGCTTGCGCTCGTGAGCACAGTGCCCGTGCGGTTGCAGATCAACGGCAGGGTCGGCACAGCGAATTCGATTCGCGCAGCGTACGACTCGAAATCGTCGAGCACCGGGTCCAGGAGCTCGGAGTGGAAGGCGTGGCTCGTGTCCAGCCAGGTGGCGCGGATCGCCTCCTCATTGCACTTCGCCACCAGCTGCTCGAGATCCTGCGCCGGACCGGACAGCACGGTGTTGGCGCCGTTGTACGCCGCGACCGACACCCGCGGGAAGTCGTCGGCGATATCCTCGACATACTCGGCATCGGCGAATACCGCCGCCATTCGGCCACCGTCCGGAAGTGCGCCGAAGAGCCGACCTCGCTCGGCAACCAGCCGAGCCCCGTCCTCGAGGTCGAACACTCCTGCAACGCACGCCGCGGCATACTGCCCCACGCTGTGCCCTAGCACCACGTCCGGTTCGACACCCCACGACTGCCACAGCCGAGCCAGCCCCATCTCGACCGCGTAGAGCGCCGGCTGGGCAAACGACGTGTGGCGCAACGTGTTTTCGTCGTCTCCGTCGGTGTCGAACACTACGTCGAGCAGTGGACGCGGCAACATCGGATCGATCGCTTGTGCGCATCGGTTGACGGTCTCGGCGAACACAGGTTCAGAGTCGTACAACTCGCTTGCCATGCCCCGGTACTGGCTGCCCTGACCGGTGAACAACCACGCGGTCTTCGGCGGGTCGCCGCACTCGCCCCGAAAGGCGCCGGCCCCCAGTCGGTTCTCCGCCAACCCGGCCAGCAGTTCGCGCGCACGATCCACCGAGTCGACCACCAGTGCGGCGCGGTGCTCGAAGGATGACCGGCACGAGCCCGCGGTGTAACAGATGTCCGCGATATCGGCTTCCGGATGCTCGTCCAGCCATGCCCCATAGCGCTGCGCCAACGCCGTCAGCGCCTGCGGTGAGCGTCCGGACAGCGGCAACACACCCACTGACCGATCGGCTGTCGAGCCTTCCGGGAGTGCTCCCTCGTGCGGTGGTGCTTCTTCGACGAGTACGTGGGCGTTGGTTCCGGAGAACCCGAACGAACTGATGCCCGCGCGTCGCGGTCGGCCGTTGGCCCT
>DATFCF010000896.1:0-5080 GCA_035253445.1 Mycobacterium sp. | reverse complement strand
CTGAAGGTAGCGCGACTCACGCTGCAGCAGCACGAACAAATCGGGGCGTTCGAGGCCCGCCTCCGCTACCGCCGCCACCAACTCGTCCAGTGTGCCGCCGGTCGAGCGCAACAGCGCGTCCTCGACCTGGTCGAGACCGCTCGAGATGGAAGCCGCCAGGAGCGCCTGCTTGTTTCGGAAGTGTCGATACACCGCTGGGCCGGTCAACCCGACTTCGGTCGCCACCGATTCCAGCGACACCCCGTGGTATCCGAGCTGGTGGAAACGGATGGCAGCAACGTGAGCCAATTGGTTGCGGCGTTCCGCCGCCCGCATCCGTGTGCCGCGGACGGCGCGGCCTCCGGTCATGACTCACTCCTGTGGCGTAGGGGTTCGCTCGTTCTCGCGTTCATCGAGCCTAGTGCCTGCGCGAGGCTAGTGAGCTTCAACGAGAGTCGGTGGCGCGCAAAGCGTCCCCGCGGATTAATCGACGACCGGTGCCCGAACACCGGCTGCGATCCACCGGTGCCGACATGGGAAAACCGTCCTCTAAGACCAACTTTCGCCATAGCTTCAAACGCCGGTCGGTATCGGACGGATACACTAGTCCCGGCCGGGTTTGGCCCCACCGGCTGCGGAACGCCCATGCTCTCGGCAGCGGCTACGGGGCCATCGCGCGAACCGCGAGTTCGGTGCGCGTCCGACAACCCGTCGTTGCCAACGTTCGGCTGACATATTTCTTGACGGTGTCCTCGGTCAACTCCAGCGTCTGGGCGATCTGCGCGTTGCTGAAGCCTTCCACGACTAGATTGACCACCTGGCGTTGGCGCGCCGACAGCCCAGGCAGGGTTTCATCGCGGCGAGCGCCATCAGGCAGGGCTTGGGTGACGGGACGCAGCCTGCGGAACAGTAGGCGCAGCGCCAGAAGATTGCGCGTCGCCAGTGCCGTACGGTCGGGATCGAATAGTCCGACGAGACCGTAACGCCCTCGGGGCATCGTCAGTGCGAACGCGCTAGCTGATTCGAGCCCGATCCGATGCAGGAAACCGTCGACGTAGGTGCTCGCCGACCGACAACGTCGCACTTGGTCCAGGGACACCCATCCCTTGGTGCGGAGTTGGTTGATCGATCGCGGAGTCGCGAAGACGTCGCGCTTGGACCACACATCGCGGTACTCGCGCACCAGCCCGCCTGTGGCGTCGCCGGTGACCAACGGGTGCGGGTCGACGAAGGTCTGTGCGAGCGTCGGCCCGGAGAAGAACGTGACGTGCCGCAAGTTGAACACTCTGCTCACCCCCTCGATGACGCGATGGCGAAAGTCTGCGACGTCAGTTGCGTCGTCGCACAACTCCAGTACGTCGAACACCCGTTCGTAATCAGACACATCGAGTCGGACGCGGCGGTCCAGCGGCGCCGCGGCGCTGTCCACGCGCCGCGCTGGCGTGCGAAGGGAAGTGACCATTAACCAAGTAGACCAGCGTTCCACGCCGAGTCAACCGTCGGTAGTGCACTTTCGTGCACTGTTTCAGCCGTACCAACCTCGTTAGTGTCTTGCGACACACCATGCTGGATGCCAGTTGACGGCCGACTAGCGAGGATTAATCAACCGTATGCGCGCTGCACAAGTATTCGGACCCGGCGACGTCCGGGTCGTCGAGGTGGACGAGCCGTCCTCCGGGCCTGGCCAAGTCAAAATTGAGATCGCGTACGCGGGGATTTGCGGAACGGACCTCATGATCTATACGTCCGCCCCGGTGCCCCCTACCTCCCGCCACCCGCTGTTCGGCGAACCGGGACCGCACACCCTCGGGCATGAGTTCTGCGGATGGGTTCGCGAAGTCGGCGACGGCGTCGACACTGTGCAAGTCGGTGATCTTGTCACCGTTGCGCCCACTGTGGACGACGGTGAGTGCCCGGCTTGTCTGCGTGGGGAGCCCAACCTCTGCGAAAAACTCGGGTTCATCGGAGTCCACGGTGGCGGAGGCGGATTCAGCGAGTTTGTCGTGGCAGCTGCCGACAAAGTCTTCCCGCTGCCCGAGTCATTCACTCCGCAGACCGGCGCGCTGGTGGAATGCCTTGCGGTTGCGTGGCACGCCGCACGCATCGCTCGCGCTGAAGACGCGAGGTCGGCACTCGTCACGGGCGCAGGACCGGTCGGGTTGGCTCTGGTGCTGGCGCTCAGAGCGCACGGCGTCAGTGACATCTTTGTCCGGGAACCCGCTGAGGCCCGCAGCCGGCAAGCCAAGGCGCTGAATGCGACGCTCGTCAGGGACGGGCTGGATGCCGGTCCGACCGTTGACATCGCCTTCGACGCCGCGGGCGTGGGCGTCGCCAGCTTTGGTCCGACCCTCGCTGCGGTGCGGCCCGGCGGATCGGCGATTGTCGTGGCTCACTTCCACGACGACGTCGCTATCAACCTCAGTCACCTGATGATCTCCGAGATCACGGTGCGGGGCAGTATCGCCTACACCCGTCGCGACTTCGAAGAAGTCATTGCCGCCATCGCCGCGGGCCGACTCGACCCCGCACCATTGGTCACGCGACAGATCGCCCTCGATGATCTCGTCGAACGAGGACTCGAGCACCTGCAGTCGCCCGCCGGTCGCGCTCACGACATCAAAGTGCTTGTTTCGCCATCGAGAGAGCAAGCCTGCGTTTCGACGCCCGCCGCCAATCCTGGTGTCGGCGAAAGGGATTGACGATGAGTGATCTCGTAGGCAAGGTTGCTTTCGTCAGCGGGGCCGCATCAGGCATCGGCCTCGAGGTGACTCGGCTGCTGATCGCCAGGGGCGCAAGTGTCGTCGGTGCCGATATAGCCGAGGACGGTCTGCTGGTCGTCGCCGACGAGTTGGGTGCGGCCTTCGCCGCAGCGCCAACCGACGTGACCGTCGAGGATCAGGTCGCCGCCGCCGTGGCGTTGACCACCACCCGGTTTGGTGGACTGCACATGGCCTTCAACGTGGCCGGGGGGACGAAGCCCGGCCCGATCCTCGAACTCGACGAGGCCGCTTGGGATTTCACCATCAATCTTGTACAGAAGGGCGTGTTCTTGTGCACAAAGCACGCCGCGCGCGCCATCAGCGACAGCGGCGGTGGCGGCTCGATCGTGAACGTGTCGTCACTCAACGCTCATATGCCGATGCCGTCGGGCAGCGCGTACGCGACCGCCAAGGCGGCAGTCGAGATGTTCAGCAAGAATGCCGCACTGGAACTCGCTCCCCACGCGATCCGAGTCAACGCGGTGCTGCCTGGGCTGGTAGAGACCCCAATGACAGCACCGCTTCTAGGCATCGATGATCTCAAGAGTGACTTCCTGCAGCGAATTCCGTTAGGTCGCCCGGCGGCGCCCAGCGAGATCGCAGAGGTTTGCCTGTTCCTCGCCGGTAGCGCGTCCTCCTACGTCACTGGGACAAGCATTGTCGTTGATGGCGGATGGGAGATCAGCAACTATCCGGCCATTGGCAATTTCTTCTGAAAACTGTTCCAGTCCAACGATTCACGAGGAAGCGATCACATTGCTAAACGGAAACTTCGTTCTCGATGCCGTCGTGCACGCTTACAATCTCGACCCATCGAATTACGCTGTGCAGCCCACCGCCACCGCCATCACCCAGATGGTCTATGCGGTCGCAGGCGTACATGTCCCACCGGAGTACACCGTGCCACCGGAAAGGTGGATCCGTGATTGGGATGTCGATGAGGTCGCCAATCTGTTGTTCCGGGAGAGTGCAACCGATTTCGCGGTGTTTCATCCGACGCCGATCGGTGCTTACCACGATGGGATGACGTCGGTGGACAAGGCTGCCGAGATCGTGAAGCGGTGGCCGTCGCGCTTCTTGACGTATGCCACTGTCGATCCGCTGTCGGGGACAGCCGGCTTGGACGAACTCGACCGGCAAGTCGAATTATTGGCGCCGATCGGGTTGAAGCTCTACCCGTCGAGCTGGACGAAAGGATTTCACGAAGGCTGGCGGATGGCAGACCCGCAGGTGGCGTTCCCGTTCTTCGAGCGCGCCCGGCAGCATGGCCTGCGCACCGTCGCCATTCACAAGGCGATTCCGTTTGGCGATGTTCCGATGCAGTCCTACAAGCTCGACGATCTCGACGCGGCCGCGGCAGCCTTTCCGGATCTGAACTTCGAGATCGTGCACGGCGGCGTGGCATTCGTCGAGGAGACGGCGTGGCTGATCGGCCGGTTCCCCAACGTATGGGTGAATCTCGAGGGACTCAGCTTCATCTTGGCCGCCAAACCCAGGACATTCGCCTTGCTGCTGGTGGGCTTGTGCGCGGTCGGTGGATCAGCCGTGCTGGACCGGATCGTATGGGGGACAGGGGCTATGGCGGCCCATCCGCGGCTGCTGCTGGAAGCGTTCGACCGATTCGAGATACCCGAGGACATGCTGGATTCCAGCGGCCTGTTTGAGACGCTGCCCCAGCTCAGCGCGGAGACCAAGGCGGGCATCCTGGGGGGGAACTACGCACGGATGGCCGGCCTGGATCTCGAGAAGCTCGCCGCCAACATCCCAGGCGACGAATTCTCGGGCGCGGATATCGACGTCCCGGCCTACTCGACCACCAAGGTTGCGGCGCTATGAGCGCCGACGTCGACCCGGCGCGCCTGCGGGCGCGCATATACACCGAGTTGCGTCAGATCATGGATCCCTGCAGCGTGGGTTGCGGTGACCCGATGAACATCGTTGAGATGGGGTTGGTGAAGTCCGTTGAGATCAACGAGGGATGCGTGCGGATCGACCTGTGCCTGACATCGCCGACCTGCATGATGCTGGAGCACTTCGTCGCTGAGGGCAAGCGAGCCGTCGCCGCGATTCCCGGCATCTCCGACGTCGAGATCCACGGCGACGTCGGACTGGACTGGACTCCTGATCGGATCGAAGCCGGGGCCCGGTCGCGCCGCCATCGACGCTTGGCAGTCCTTGACAGCCGCGGGTGATCAGATCGCGGTGAGCGATCTCAGCACCAATGTCCGGATTGGTGTGGGTTGTTCCAGACCTCTGTGATGCGGCCGCCGACAACGTGAAACACTTCGATGCTGGCCACGCCGGAGGTCGACCCGTCCAGCCCGGTGATGTCCGCTTGGTAC
>DATFCF010000895.1:0-2776 GCA_035253445.1 Mycobacterium sp. | reverse complement strand
CATCCCCTTGGTTCGTGCGTGTGCGACGGCCAAGACTCCCCTGCTGGGCGTGTGCCTTGGCCACCAGGCCATCGGGGTGGCATTCGGCGGGACGGTCGACCGTGCGCCCGAGTTGCTGCATGGCAAGACCAGCACCGTATTCCACTCGAATGCCGGTGTGCTGCAAGGGCTTCCGGACCCGTTCACCGCGACGCGGTATCACTCGCTGACGATCCTGCCCGATACCGTTCCGGCCGAGCTCGAGGTCATCGCCCGAACTCAGGGCGGTGTCATCATGGGCGTGCGGCACACTGAGTTGCCGATCCACGGCGTGCAATTCCATCCCGAGTCGATCCTCACCGAGGGCGGACACCGGATGCTGGCCAACTGGCTTGGCTATTGCGGCGCTACGCCCGACGAGTCGCTGGTGCGACAGCTCGAGGACGAGGTCGCGAACGCCGTACAGGCCGCTACTGCGCGAAACTCAGCGTAATCGTTCCGTCGGCTCGAATCGGCGTGCCCGGCTGCGGGTCCTGAGTGACGACGCCATTTGTCGGCACCCCACTGTTCTGCGCGTTCGGCAGCTTGACGAAATTGGTGCCGAGATTCTGCCAGCCCAATGACTGGAGGAGCGGAGATGCTTCGTCCCAGAACATTCCCCGCAGGTTCGGCATGGTGAACTGATTGCCCCTCGACACCTGTACCTGAATAGGGGTATCGACCGGGGCGGGTTCGTTCGCCGCCGGCACGGTGCCCACCACCTGGTTTGCCGTGTTCTTCGGCCCGTCGACGGGGACGATGATGGCCGGTGCGGTGAACCCGTTGGCGGTGAGAATCTGCTGAGCGACCTCCGGGCTCGTGTTCTTCACGTCGGGCACCGGCTTGTTGTCCGGACCCGAGCCAACGATGATCGTGATCTCGTTGGTAATACCAGTCGTCTGATTGGCCTGCGGGTTGGTTTGCAGCACCGTGCCCTTTTGTCCGGGTGTCGATGGGTTCGGGGTCTCCCGGAACTTCTCGAAACCGGCTTCCCGAAGCAATTCGCGCGCCTGTTCCGGCGTCTTGCCCCTGACGTCCGGAATTAGTCGCTGCTCGGGTCCGGCGGAGACGATGATCGTGATCTCGTCGCCGGCACCCACTGATGAGCCAGCCGCGGGCTCGGTCTTGATCACATCGCCGGGTTGCACTTTGGAATCGAAATCCTTGTCATCGCGAGTCTTGAAGCCGGCGTTCTGCAGGGTGGCGATCGCGGTCTGCAAATCCTGCCCGCCCACATCCGGAACTTCTACGTCGCGCGTACTTCCACCGAACATGTTGATCGCAACGGTGATTACGACGGTCAGCACGGCGAGCACCGCGACCGCGATCAGCCAGCGACCCACCGAAGCGCCGCGCTCCCGCTCGGCATACGCGGGTTCCTGCCGCGGTGCGTCGTCGACGATCGGTTCTGTCCGCTCGCCCCGCGCGGGTGCCGACATGAACGACGTGCGTTCGGCGTCGGTGAGCACCTTGGGAGCGTCGGGCGCTTCGCCGCTGTGCACCCGCACCAGGTCCGAGCGCATCTCCGCGGCGGTCTGATAGCGGTTGTCGGGATTCTTGGCCAGCGCCTTGAGCACCACGGCGTCCAGCTCGGGGGAGATGTCGTTGTGCCGCTGCGACGGCGGCACCGGATCCTCACGCACGTGCTGATACGCCACCGCGACGGGGGAGTCGCCGACGAAAGGTGGCTCACCCGTGAGGATTTCGTACAACACACAGCCCAGCGAGTACACGTCGGAACGCGCGTCCACCTTCTCGCCGCGGGCCTGCTCGGGCGACAGATATTGGGCCGTCCCGATCACCGCCGCTGTCTGGGTGACGCTGCTGGCGTCCGACAGTGCGCGGGCGATACCGAAGTCCATCACCTTCACGGCGCCGGTCTTGCTGATCATGATGTTGGCCGGCTTGACGTCGCGGTGGATGATGCCGTGCTGGTGGCTGAAGTTCAGCGCCTGGCAGGCGTCGGCGATGACCTCGAGCGCTCGCTTCGCCGGCATCGGGCCCTCGGTGTGCACGATGTCGCGCAGCGTGACCCCGTCGACGTACTCCATGACGATGTAGGGCAGCGGCCCCTGTGGTGTCTCCGCCTCGCCGGTGTCGTACACCGCGACGATGGCCGGGTGGTTCAGCGCGGCCGCGTTCTGCGCTTCGCGGCGAAAGCGCAGATAGAAGCTGGGGTCGCGGGCGAGGTCCGCACGCAGCACCTTGATGGCGACGTCGCGGTGCAGCCGCTGATCGCGCGCCAAATGGACCTCGGACATGCCTCCGAAGCCGAGGATCTCACCGATTTCGTATCGGTCCGACAGGTGCTGAGGGGTCGTCATTGCCATGTTCGTTCTGGGGCCGTGCGCGTCACCTGCGCCGATGCGGGCGACGCGACCGCGTCGATTCGGGGTACCCCGATTTCTCGTCCACCATGACCGATTGCACCCTGGTTGGTCCAATCCGGCATCGCAGTCGGCGACGGAGGGGGCACGGTCTCGGTGAAAGTGCTGGTCTCGGTCGACGGCCGGGTGTTCGCGTTGTCCTGCGCATTCAAGACGATGAGGATGGCGATGATGATTGCCAGCGCGCCGAGCACCCCAGCTGCCCACAGCAGCGCGCGCTGACCCGAGGAGAAGGTGCGTCGCGGCGGCACGGGAGTGCGGTGGCTGCCGGACACCGGGCGTGGCCGGGCAGCGGTTATGGGCGCGCGGCCGGTGACATCCGCGGCGGCGCGGGCCTGAGCGGCCGACGGCACAGCAGCGGGCGTCGCGCG
>DATFCF010000894.1:0-4764 GCA_035253445.1 Mycobacterium sp. | reverse complement strand
CTCCGAGGCCGTCGGGCCCGTAGTACTGGCCGCCCTGCGCGCCGGGGTCCGTCGCCGCGCGAAGAGTGGGCAGCGCGCCCATGTCGGCAGGCTGCGTGAAAGGGCGCCAGAGGAAATCGGGGATGAATCCGGGCAGGTGTCGCATGAGTTCGGTGTCCGAAAACCCCGGATGGGCGGCGAGTGCGACGGTGGGAGTCCCTTTTGCTTTCAGCCGCCGCTGCAATTCGTAGGTGAACAGCAGGTTGGCCAGCTTGGACTGCCCGTAGGCCTCGACGCGGTTGTACTTGCGCTCCAAATGCGGGTCCTCGAAATGGATGCGGGCCATGAGCCGATGGCCCACACTGCTGACCGTCACCACGCGTGAGCCTTCGACCGGCAGCATGTTGTCGAGCAGCTGCCCGGTCAACGCGAAATGGCCGAGGTGGTTGGTGCCGAACTGCATTTCGAAGCCGTCTTTGGTGGTTTCTCGCTTCGGCACGTACATCACGCCCGCGTTGTTGATCAGCAAGTCGATGCGCGGGTATGCGGCGCGCAATTCGTCGGCCGCCTTCCGGACGCTGTCCAGCGACGTCAAGTCGAGCTCCTGCAACGCGACAGCGGCGTTCGGGCTCGCCTTCTTGATGCGGTCGACGGCTTGGTTGCCCTTGTCGAGATTGCGCACCGCGAGGACGACGTGTGCACCCTTGCCGGCGAGCACGGCTGCGGTGTCGTATCCCAGACCGGAAGTGGCTCCGGTGACGATGGCGACCCGGTCGGACTGATCCGGCACGTCGGCCGCGGTCCATTTGGCACTCATGGGATCAACATACTCAGGGCATCGAGCGCCTGCGGTTACCTACGCTGGAACGCGAATGGGAGGTTTCATGGCCATACGGGCTGCTGGGGCAATCGCAGGCGTCATCGTTTTGCTACTGACCGCGTTCGTGATCGGTATGCGGTGGAAGCTGCCACCCGTGATCAACGCGCTCCGGCGTTTCAACCGCTCGGTGACGAATCCGCGGATGCTGCGAACTGCCGGCGCTGCGGGGGAACAAACATCGGTGATCGAGCACGTCGGACGGAAATCGGGAAGGACCTACCAGACGCCGGTCGACTTCGTGCCGAGCAGAACCGGCTTCCTGGTCGCACTGCCCTACGGAACGCAGGCCGATTGGGTGCAGAACGTGCTCGCCGCCGGGTCAGCCACCGTCGTCACCGATGGTGAACGTCTCGATGTCGACGGGCCGACCATCGTCGCCACGGCGGACGTCGCCGACCTCATCCCGAGTCGGACACTGCGGACGCTGAAGCTGTTCAAGGTCGAGGAGTGCTTACGTCTGGAACGGGTGCCGGCGCAGGCGTGACAAATCTCGCCGATCCCGCGCACCCGCCGAGCCGAAAAGCGCCGCTGGTGTGGGCGATCGGCGCCGCGATCCCGTGGCTGCTGCTGGTGATCGGCCAGCTGGTGTGGTTCATGGTCGACAGTCGGCCCGCATGGCTGCACGCGGTTGCGGCGGCAGGCACGGTGCTGGGCATCATCCTGTTCGTCTTCGTGGTGCCGCTCTGGCGATACCGCGTGCACCGGTGGGACATCGATCAGAAAGCGGTGTACACCCGCTCCGGCTGGCTGGTGCAGGAGCGCAGGATCGCGCCGATCTCGCGGGTGCAGACCGTCGACACCGAGCGCGGCCCGCTTGATCAACTGTTTGGGTTGGCCAATGTCACGGTGACGACCGCGTCCTCGGCCGGTGCGGTGCGCATCGTTGCACTGGACGCCGACGTCGCCGACCGGATCGTCGCTCAGCTCACCGACATCGCCGCGATCGGTGCCGAGGATGCCACGTGACGACCGGTGTGGAATGGCAGCGCCTCAGCCCGCGAATGTTGTTGGTGCATCCGGTGCACGAGGTGCTGCGGCAGATTCCGGTGTTGATCGGGTCGCTGGTGCTCGGATCCGCGACCGGCAACCCGATGTGGGCGATCGGCGCGCTGGCGCTGACGGTCGGATTCGGCATTGCGCGCTGGTTCACCACTACCTACCGGATCGCGCCCGACGAAGTTCAACTGCGGACGGGTGTGCTGCAACGCAAGGTTCTGTCGGTGCCGCGCAACAGGATTCGCTCAGTGTCCACTGACGCGCGGCTGTTGCACAGGCTGCTCAGGCTGGCGGTGCTGCGGGTGAGCACTGGGCAGGAGGCCAAGGGTGACAGCGCGTTTGCGCTCGACGCGGTGCAGGCCGAGCAGGTGTCGCGGCTGCGGGGCATTCTGCTGGCCGACTCGCTGACGGTCTCGGAGGTCTCGCAGACTTCGCCGGGCCGCGAACTGGCCAGGTGGCAGCCGTCGTGGCTGCGGTACAGCCCACTGAGTTTCACCGGGCTGGCGATGATCCTCGCCGCGGTTGGCCTGGCGTATCAAGCGGGATTGGGTGTGACACTGGAGGATTCGCGACTGGCGCAGTCCGGGCGTGACGCCGCCGAGCGGTTCGGTGTCGTTTCAACCGTGGCGACGGTGGTGGTCGTCGTGGTGTTCGCATCGGTCATGTTGTCGGTGCTGCGCTCGCTGGTGACATACGGAAATCTGGTGTTGGTCCGGCGGGACTCCGTCGGAAATGAAGGGGTGTTGCACCTCGAGCACGGCCTGCTGAGGGTGCGGCAGCACACCTACGATATGCGCCGGTTACGCGGCGGCACGCTGCGAGAGCCGTTGTTGGTCAGGCTGTTCGGCGGTGCCCGGCTGGACGCGGTGATGACCGGTGTCGACGGCGCGGGTGAAGCGTCGCTGCTGCTGCCGCCCTGCCCGAAGGGGACGGCCGAGGCGGTGCTGACAGACCTGATCGCCAGGGCCGATGCGGTGTGCGGCCCGTTGCGTTCGCACGGTCCTGCGGCGACGCGACGGCGATGGACCAGGGCGCTGGTGGTGCCTGCCGTCGTCTTGGCGGTGCTGCTGGTCTTGGCGTTCATCGGTTGGGTGCCGGTGTGGGTGTGGCCGGGATGGGTGGTACTGACGGCGTGCTGCGCGGCACTGGCGGCAGACAGGTCGCGGTCGCTGGGGCATCAGGTGGGCGACGGGTGGCTGGTGGCCCGCGCGGGTAGCGCCGAACGACGTCGTGACTGCATCGCCGCGGCGGGGATCATCGGCTGGACGGTGCGCCAGACGCTGCTGCAGCGGCGGGCGGGGGTGGCGACGCTGATCGCGGCCACCGCCGCGGGGGTGAAGCGTTACCAGGTCATCGACGTCTCGGCGGAGTTCGCATGGTCGATAGCGGCAGCCGCGTCACCCTGGGTGGCCAACAACACGTGGACACAGCAGGGGTCCGACTTGCGCTGAGACGTTCGCCGTTTACTGTCGGGCCATGGCTATCGGTGGGGTGTTGTTCGACATCGATGGCGTCCTGGTGACCTCCTGGAAGCCGATCCCGGGCGCATCGGAAACGGTGCGGGCGTTGGCGAATCACCAGATTGCGTGCTCGTACCTGACGAACACCACCACCCGAACCCGGGTGCAGATCGCCGAGTTGCTCACCGAGGCGGGGATGGCCGTGCGGCCCGATGAGGTGATCACGGCGGCGGTGCTGACCGCGGAGTACGTCCGCAACCGCTATCCCGACGCCCGTTGTTTCCTGGTCAACAGCGGCCAGATCGCCGAGGACATGCCAGGCATCGACATCGTCTATTCGAACGAGTTCAGCGGCCCGACAGCACCCGAAACCCCCGATGTGGTGTTGCTCGGCGGGGCCGGCCCCGAGTACAGCCATCTGACGCTGTCGTGGGTTTACGACTGGATGGCTCAGGGTGTGCCGGTCGTCGCGATGCACCGCAGCACCGCGTGGACCACCACTGACGGGCTGCGTGTGGACACCGGCATGTATCTGATCGGGATGGAGGAGACGTCGGGCCGTAAGGCCACCGCTGTCGGCAAGCCGGCCCCGGAGGGGTTCCTGGCCGCCGCAGGGCGCCTGGGTGTGGAGCCCGACGAGATGTACATGGTCGGCGACGATCTCAACAACGACGTGCTGGCGGCGCAGGTGGTCGGAATGGTCGGCGTGCTGGTGCGAAAGGGCAAGTTCCGCCAGGACACGCTGGATCGTTGGGCGGCAGACGAATTCGCCATGCAGCCGAATCACGTGATCGATTCGGTTGCCGACCTGCCGCAACTGTTGGGGCTATAGCGAGTGCGCGCCGAGACTGCGGTGAGATCGCGATCTGCGTCGAGATGACGATCTCTGCGCAGTTTCGATGATTTCTGGCGCCGACGACGGTCTGTATTGGCATGACTGACGAAACCATGAGCGTCGCCACGACGATCAACGCGCCCGCCAAGAAGGTGTTCGACGTATTGGCCGATCCGTCCACGCATCAGGCCATCGACGGCACGGGCTGGGTCAGGCAACCGCTCGACGGCAAGCGGCTCACTGGCACGGACCAGGTCTTCCGGATGGCCATGTACCACGACAACCACCCCGACAAGGACTACGAGATGGCCAACCGCGTCGAGGTGTTCGACCCGCCGCGCGCCGTTGCGTGGCGGCCCGGCCAGGGGCCTGATGACGCCAATCTCGAATTCGGCGGCTGGATCTGGCGTTACGACCTGTCACCGGTGAGCCAGTCACAAACAGAAGTGACGCTGACGTACGACTGGTCGGCGGTACCGCAGCGGGTGCGGGAGCACATCGGGTTCCCGCCGTTCGACGCCGTGCATCTGGAGAATTCCCTGAAGCATCTGGCGGAGCTTTCCGAGGGATGAGCCCCATCCACAACTTGATATCGCATGCGATATCAAGTTGTG